>CBFGQN010000210.1:0-6987 GCA_965650895.1 uncultured Ignavibacteria bacterium
GGTTTCGGCGACTATCACTACCAGTATGCGTCGGGTCGCGAGGGGGACTGGTTCAAGGTCGGGTTCTCCCCCCGGAAGAATGCGCTGACCCTCTACATCATGACCGGATTCAGCCGGTACGATGAGTTGATGGGAAAGCTGGGGAAGTACAAGACCGGAAAGGGATGCCTGTACATCAAACGACTGGAGGATGTGGACGGGGAGGTGTTGCGGAAGCTGGTGGAGGAGTCGGTCAAAGCGGAAAGCATGGGAGAGTCGAGGACCGGAAGTTAGGGGGAAGTAGTTGAATTGTTGAATGGTTCAATTGTTGAATGGTTCGGTTGTTGAATGGTTCGGTTGTTGAATGGTTCGGTTGTTGAATGGTGAGATTGCAGGGGTAGGAATTCTCTCCCCGAACGTTCGGCAAATGCGTACGGATGCTGCCTGATTTCGGGATGTCCTGAGATGGAGGATCTCTCGTAACACCACCGCCAACTGCCGGGCAACTGCAACTATCCGACCATCAAACCATTGAACCATCACTCTCCCCCAAACATCCCCCCGCAAACCTGTTCCAGATGCGTGTGATCGGTCCCGCAACAGCCGCCGATGATGCGAAGGTCGGGGAGGAGTTCGCGGAGCCGAAGGTATCCGTCGGCAAGGAGCGACCGGTCGCCGGTGTCGAGCGTGTCGGATTCGTCCAGTTCGGCGTGGCTCTTCGTCGAGGCGTTGGCGCGGATTCCGCGGATGCGTTCCTTCCACTCGCCATCCTCCTCAAGCACGTGTGTGAAGTGTTCCGGATGGGCGCAGTTGATCATGAAATGGGTGGCATAGCGGTCGGTCATCCGGTCGGTCCGTTCAATTGCCTCCGGCAACGATTCGCCGTTCGGAAGCCGTCCGTCGGTCTCCACCGTAAACGAGATCACTGCCGGAATGCCGACCTCGGCCGCAGCCCTGAGGAGGCCGATCGCCTCGTCGCTGTAGTTCAGCGTCATGGCGGTTGCAAGATCGGCCCCCTCCTCTGCGAAGGCCCGTATCTGCGGCCGATGGTAGCTCAGGGCTTTGTCGGGCGACATGGCGTTCTCCACGGCGTATCCGTCTCCTCTCGGACCGATCGAACCGCTCAGCAGTACCGTTCCGCCGCCGGCTCTCTCTTCTTTCAATCCCCGCACAAAGCGGACGGCTTTCCTGTTGATCCCGTCCAGATCGTTCTGCGTATATCCCATCCGAAATCCCCAGTCGGTATTCGCCCGCCAGGTCGGCGTCTCCAGAATGAAGCGGAGTCCGTACCGGTCGGCAAGCTCCAGATAGGGAGTGTAGTACCGGTCGAGCACTTCCCTCCCTTCGGACTGCGTCAGCAGCTCGAAGGCTGCGAAGTGGGGAAGCTCGATGCCGTGATGGAAGATCAGCGTCGTCTCGAGTCCGCCGTCAGTGAGCCACTTCCCTTCGGGGAAGAGTTGTGTGGTATACGCCATCCTGATATTCTCCATGATATGGTTCGGATTGTCTGTGTAAAAAGCATCGTCCTGCCGTCGCTGCGATCATTCCCGGACGATCGGAACCGAAACCGGCTGCTGCTCCGCCTGACTGCCGACATCCCGGAACAGAAGCATCGCACCGATCCTGTCGGACGCTCCGGGGTAGAACCCGGTCTCGTGTTCATATTCCTTCGGATTGTCGAATGTACCGAAGAGGATGTCGAAGAGAGGAAGGTCGGAATAGTTCTGCCGGTGCACTCCCTGTCCGTGGTGGACCGTATGACTTTCCGGACGCTGGATAATATAGCCCATCCACCGGGGCGTTCTGATGTTGGCATGCTGGAAGATGCTGAAGAAATTTGTGAGCAGCAGCACAACCGTTGTCGCCTGCGGCGAGATACCGACCAGCAGTGAAAAGCAGACGCTCCCCAGCAGGGTAAAGCCGACCATGTCCATCGGACTGAAGAAGAAGGCTCCGTAGGTGTCGAGCCGTTCGGCGCTGTGGTGCATCTGGTGGAACGTCCGCCAGAGGAAGTTCGAACCGTGCATCGTCCGGTGCCAGACGTAGAGGGCGAACTCGTAGAGGAGCAGACCGGCCGACGCTCCCCCCAGCACCCCCACTCCCGTCAGGTCAAACAGACGGTACGGCTCAAGCAAGGGGTTGATGAAGAGGGGGAGATAGGAGGAAAGGAAGAAGAAGAGGGCAAATGCCCCGAGTCCCTTCAGCTTCCAGAATCTGATCCGCGGAAGCTCTCTGGCCGGGAAGACCGCCTCCCAGAACATCAGTGCAAGGTAGAGTCCGATCACGGCAAGGGAGATCGGATCGAGAAGAATGTCAATCGGCGTCGGCATAGTCTGTTGATAGTTGATAAAAGATTGATTATAGAGTCGGCGCATGAAGTACGATACGGGGGAGGCGTACCCCTTGGTGATTCTTTGTGCCCTTGGTGTCCGCCGCGGCGGATGGTGGTTATTCTCTCACGGATGATCTCTCTTCAGAGACCATCCATTCCCATCACCTTTGAACCGCGACCTCTATAAATGATTGACTGAATAAATGCATGACCTGTCCGGCGCAGATACCCGGATGGTGGTCGGGTCGACCGGTCAGGACCGCTACAGTTCAAGAATCCCGTTCCGTCGCAGGCAGGCGACCTCGAACCCGCACCGCCGCCTATTCCTGAAGCCGGCCGCCGGTTTCTCCTTGCAGTCTCGGTGACGATCGGATCGCATCCGAACGCCCGCGCCGTCATATTCGTTTCTCTGCGTTTTCTTCGTGTTGACGGGTCTGTTCCGCAACCTGCATTCTCCTTCAGAGAGGAACGAACAGGGAGCGTGGATCAGGGGAAGGAACCGGTCTGTTCTTCCCCTGCGAACCGGCACCCATCAAGGCGTAAGGTCGGGCCTCACAATGTGAGGTCGGGTCTGTAAGGTTCGGATTGAAAGGATGGAAGGAGAGAACGATTCAGAGGATCCAGTCGGTCTTTTTCTCCGGCGAGTACTCGCAGAAGACTCCGGTTCTGATCGAGACGTCCAGATGTTTGCCCAGAGAGGGATGAATGTCGGCGATCTTCCTGACGGCGTTCCGAAGACGCCAGGTGACGGCCGAGCGGGCTTTTTCGGCACCGTCGGAAATCTTCCGCACCCGTCCCCCCTTGCCGACCGATTTCGACAGCATCTCCAGCAACCGGTCGTACTCCTCGCGCAAGGCGGCGATCCGTTCACCGTTCACGAACATTTCGGCCTCTTCCAGTTCTTCCTGCAGGTTCAGCAGCCGCTTTCGATAGGCGTTCCTTGCCCGTTCGTCGAAGACCTCCTCACCACGTTCCACCACTGCAACCCCCATCAGCTCGGTCACGTGGACAGGTTGACCGGGAGTCGAGAGAAGGCGGGCAATGTCGCGGTAACCCTTCAGATCGGCAAGCTGCGCTTCTGCGCCGTCGTAACGGATGCCCCAGAACTCCCCCTCCTGTCTGAAAACATTTGGAGAACCGGCAGAGGAAGGTGCGGAGGTCGCAGTTTCGAGTGACTTCCCTTCCCGCCTCGCCATGTACTCCCAGAAAGGACGCAACCGGGTCTCGCCGCGATACGGGTTGACGTCGATCATCCACTGCAGGGCGGTCTGCGTATCGGCCGGTTCTCCGCGGTTGATCTTCTGTGAGAACTGTTCCAGGAAGTTCCGCCAGTATGCTTCCATTCGTTCGAGATCGCCGCTCAGGTAGAATGCGGCCGCCATGAAGGCGGGGAAATCGACCCACCCCTTCTCCAGAGGATGTTTTTCGGCAAGTTCTATCGCCTCGGCAATCTCTCCCATCTCGAACTTCAGAAAAGCTCCGCAGGCAAAACAGGTCTCATCGCCGAACGGATTCAGCAGCATGGCCCGTTCGTAGAGTTGCAATCCTTCCTTCAGATAACCGAGATAGCCGAAGCTGAAAGCGATCTGCAGCAGGTTCTCGACATCGTTCGGGTTCAACCGGAGTCCTTTCCGCAGGAAATGCTCGGCCTTGTCGTACTCTCCGTTGAAGAGGTGAATTTTGCCGACGATCACCGCGCTGACGTGATCCCGCTCGTCAAGTTCCAGCGCCTTCCGTGCCCATTCGAACGCCCCCTTGCTGCTGACCTCCCAGCGGTCCCAGATCTGGCAACTCCACTCGTTGAAGTAGGTCATCGACATGCCGGTGTAGGCTCGGGCGTAGTGGGGATCGATCTCCATCGCCTGCCGGAAATACCGGCGGGCCTCCTCGTCGGCTTCCAGCGTCCCTTTCTTCACCTCCTGCAAACCCCGGAGCCAGCATTCATAGGCGCTCAGCGTCGTCAGGGACTTCCTCCGTATCTCCGCCAGAAGATCGGAGTCGACCGAGTGACGGAGCGTGACGGCGATCTTCTCGACGATCTCCTCCTGCATCTGGAACAGCTCTTCCAAGGGGCCGCCGAACTTCTCGGCCCAGACGAGTCGGTCCTCCCCGACGTTGATCAACTGCACGTTCAACAGAAGCCGGTTGTTGTGATAGCGGGCAAGTCCCTTCACCAGATAATCGAGATGGAGACCGGCAGCTCCGCCCGGCAGGTCTCCCTTCTCGGGATGGAGACGGCTTGCGGCTTCATAGGAAATGATGCGGAACGGACGGAAACGGGAGAGATCGGTGATGATGTCCATGACCAGTCCGGTACAGAACATGCCGATGTCCGGATCGTCGGACATGGTCTGAAAGGGGAGTACGGCGAGGCTGACCGTTGTGGTTGCGGCAGTCGGTTCCATTGACGCGTTGATCGTTGCGACCGAAGAGCGGAAATGTTTTGAGGAAAGATACGGAGGAGAAGAGAAGGAAAGAGAGTCGGATTGCAATGGACCCGAACGAACAGGCATGTCGGTTTATTCTCCTCCCGGGAAGTCATCGTTGCGCCCCGTTCTCTCTTCCGAGGGGAGAGCATCCGATGACGGAGGCCGCCCTGTATCGACCGGAGGCATCTCCCCCGGTTCGCGATTGCCGGACGTCTGTGCCCCGCCGCTTCCATCTCCCGGCACTCCCCTCTCCTCTTCTTTCAGCAACGTATCCCTCTCCACAACAGCCTCTATCGAATCCTCTTCGTCTTCCTCCCCCGGCGCCACCACCCAACGGGCCCTGCGTCCCCGCACATCGATGTGGGCGAAGGGTCCGCGAACACCCGGGATCGGTTCGTAGAGTCCGAAACCTCCGACCAGATCGCGCAGGCTCCCTTCAGATTCCATCCGGTCGACGACGCGCTGCAGGAAGAGGACGTCCCCGGCACCGATCTCCCCCCTTCCGTCAAGATCATCGAAGACGCCGTTCCGGTCCGTATCCACCAGCACGTCGGCGGCATCGCCGTAGGTGTGCCGACTGTAAGTGGTCTCGTTGCCGATCTCCGCGTTGTACCACGGTGTGCGATAGCCGCTGACGATGTAGAGGCTTGAGGCGGGAATTCCCCGACGGTTCAGTTCCTCCAGCAGCAACTCCAGTTTCATCAGGAGATCGGTCTGCAACACCAGATACTTCGGGTAGCCTCCCTCCTGTTTGCAGACAAACTGACGAAGCTGGAAGTGGGGGGAGACCCATGCTTCTTCAAGTTCGGGGGTTATTTCAATCAGTCCCCGCGGTCTGTCGTAGGCCGGATCATCGTTCAGCGGCTGCCCCTGATAGCGGCCGATGCGATAGCCGTTGAGAATCTCCGATCCGTCGTACGGGCGCATGACAAAGGCATTGATGCAGATCGCCTCTTCCCCGTCGGCGCGGGCGATCCGGACGCATCCCATCCCGGGCCGCTCCGGTACGCGCCATCGCCAGCGGTTCGGACCAAGCCCCTCCACATCCCCCTGATCGGCCGTCACGGAGAACTCCCGACTTCCCGCCGGATCGACCGCCTCCAGTTCCACCGATTCCCCCGGCATCAGGCTGATCGACATCAGGGAATACGGGATCGTCCTCCCTTTCGTCCTGACCGAAAACGACAACCGCTCGGCAACATATTCCGACTCTCCGGCCGGAAGACCGGTCTCTCCTTCCCATATCAGCCCGGCACATCCCTCCTCGTCGAGCGTCGGAGCAACTTCCGCGTCACTCTGATGTTCGGAGGTAACGCCGAGAGAGGAAGAATAGATCACATCGGCCATGTTCTTCTTTCCCCCCCTTTCCGCATAGTCGAAAATGGGGGCAAGGAAACCGCCGACGAAAAAGAGAATCATGCCGGTTCCGAAGAGAGCCGAAGAAATGAATCTCCGCATACGGTCCGATCGTTGTCGTGCTGAAGCATCCACAGGTATTGCCGAACAGATATTATCGCTGAGGAGGATAACATCCGGCAGAGGAAAAGAGTTCGGGAAAGATCGAGGGGAGAGCATCGCACCGGCGGAGATATCCGGGAGGGAATACTCAGGGGGCTTCAAGCATTTCCTGCAAAAGCAGAACCGCTTGCGCACCGATCAGTGTGGCCTCGCAAATCTCGTGCAGATCAGGAGGACCGTTGAGTTCCTGTAACAGAAGACCGACCAGAGGCTGCACCAGAGGTTTTGCCTTCGGCACAAGTGTGGTGACTGCCGCAGAAATGATGCTGTTCAGCATCTCATAGCCCCCCTGATAGTCGGAGGCCCGGCGGAGAAGATCGGGATCGTTTCCGATCGAGTCGAGCGTCCGGCGGTCATAGGCGACGGTGAGGGTTCCGGATGCGATCAACTCTCCCTCCTGAAACAGCGAGGCCTCGCGCACCTCGACGTCAAGCTCCAGCAGTACGGTATCGCCGTTGCCGGGACGGCGCTTCGCATCCCGCAGCCAGAGGGCGTAGTCCTCACCGAACTCGACGTTTTTGAAGCGGACGGAGAGGTCGAGCGCACCGATGACGCCGTGCTTCAGAACCGTCAACCCCTTCTTCTCACTCCACTTCGTCTTCACGTCGATTCCGATCTGTGCCGTGAGCGGACCGGCTCCGAGCAGAAAGAAGCAGAGCATGGTCATCAGAATGGACATCGTCCGGCGGTTCACATGGTTCATGGCGTCATCAACGGATTATCATTCGG
>CBFGQN010000211.1:0-6963 GCA_965650895.1 uncultured Ignavibacteria bacterium
CGCTCAAGGGAGAAGGCACCCTCTGTCTCGCTCCGCTCGACATCTCCCTCAAGGGAGAAGGGGATCGCGTGGGGGGATGTGGATCGGAACGGATGGGTGGATCTGCTGGCGGAGGGGCGGTTGTGGTTGAATCAGGGAGGGGAGGAGGGATTCGAGGAGATCACCGAACGACTCGGGCTGGGAGATGAGGAGACGTTCACGAGCGGTCACTTTCTTGACGTGGATCATGATCGCGATCTTGACGTGTTGCTTTTGGGTTTTTCGGACGGAAGCAGCCGGTTGCTGTTAAATGACGGGCGAGGGAACTTCGATGAGCGAGGCCCTCCGTTGCCTGAACTATGGAACCCGGTCAGCCTGTCGATAGCCGACGCGGACGGGGATCATGCACTGGACCTTTACGTGGTGCAAGGGAAGGACACATCCGGAGCGGAGTTGCCGGATTATCTCTTCTCCCTTGAGGGAGATGTCCACCGCAGGTGGACAGAGGGTGTCCTCTCCCTTGAGGGAGATGTCCGCAGTCGTAGACCCGTACGCCCCGGCGCATTCAAAACCGAGGCGGGGCGGACAGAGGGTGTCCGACCTCTCCCGTTATCAGAAGGGAACATCATCGCCGCGCAATGGCTGGACTACGATGCCGACGGTGACATCGACCTCTACCTGACCGGCCAAACAAGCAACGACAGCCGCCTGCTGCTGAACGATGGGAGAGGGACCTTCTCCCTTGAGGGAGATGTCGAGCGGAGCGAGACAGAGGGTGCTTCCTCCCTTGAGGGAGATGTCCCGCAAAGTCGTAGACGCGCTGGGGCGGGCGGGACAGAGGGTGTCGCCACGGTGACAACAAACACCGAAATGATCACTCCAACTCCCACACTCATTCACTCTCCCACTCATACACTCGCAAACTCCGATTGGTCCGACAACAACGGCGACGGCCGCCCCGACCTGCTCCAGCCGGTCAACCCGGCCTCGGTCGACGCACTGCGGGGTGCCGACTTCTCCGATTCCTATCTGACGACCTCCAATCTGGCAACCTCCTTCTCCGGCTCCGGCACCTGGTCCGACGTCGACAACGACGGCAGACTGGATGTCCTGGTGACGTCTTCGTGTGACTGCCGCTTCGCGACGCTCTACCGACAGGAGCGTGACGGAAGCTTCACTGAAAGCAGTTTCGAGTATGGTCTCTTCCGCGTTCCGGCAGGCTCGGATGCGGTCTGGGTCGACTGGAACAACGACGGGAAACTGGACCTCTCGACATTTGTCGGCGGAGAGTTGAAGATCTACAAGAACACCGGCCACACCGGCCACAACTATATCGCATTCGATCTGGAGGGGAGCAACGCGCCGTCGGAAGTCGCAGGAAGCGTGGTGCACCTGTATGCAGGCGACCGGTATCAGAGCCGCCCGATAGTCACGGGACGGGGGGCGCTGATGCAAGGACCGCTGCGGGTGCACTTCGGACTGGAGAACGTGGAGAAGGTCGACTCGGTGGTCGTGGCGTTCGCGAACGGTGGAGAACGCCGCGTGCTCCTGAACCCGGAGATCAACCGCCTGCACCGGCTCTTCGAGCGTGGAGAGATCGCGGGACGTAAGGATGGGGTGACAGCCTTCACGGTCAGTCCGAACCCGTTCCGGAGCGTGCTGCGTTTCGAGTACGATCTGCGTGAGAAGGGGCAGGTGCGGATCGAACTGCGGAGCATCGACGGGAGCCTGGTCGGCGTCGCAATCGACGAAGAGCAGGGAACCGGCCATCATCGGATCGAATGGAAGGCGACCGACGGAGGCGGCAGTCCTCTGCCGGCCGGGACGTACATCTGGCGTGCCGAACTCGGCCTGCAGACGCTGACCGGCCGCGCGGTCCTGGTCCACTAACGACAGCGAGGAACAGATCACATAGATACACCTGACCCCCCTCGGGCATCAGCCCGAGGGCAGAGCCCGAAGGGCGCCACTCCGTAACCTCGGACGTCAGTCCGAGGCCCAGTGAGCCCGGAGCACCGAGCAGACCCGATACCCTGAGCACCACGAATCGAAGAAGAAGCATCATGCAATCCCCAACACACAAACTCCCGACCCTGACCGCCCTGCTGGTCCTGTCCGCGACGACACTCCTGGCGCAGGGGGGCGGTCCCCTTCAACCGGAGTTCACCGGCTCTCCGGTCCCGGCCGGACCGAACGTCAACGAGTTCACCGGCGACTTCACCTACGGTCTTCCGGTGATGACGGTGCCGGGCCCGTACGGCAGCAGCTACACGATCTCCCTCTCGTACCGGGCGGGAACGAACCCGAACGCGGAAGTCGGCTGGGTGGGCTACGGCTGGTCGCTGAATCCGGGCTCGATCGTGCGTGAGAAGAGGGGGTTTCCGGATGACTGGGATGACTCCATCACCTACTACTATAAGATTCCTGTCGACTACACAATTACCAGCGAAAGCCTGCTGAACAGCGAAGGGGCCAGCGTTGATGTGCCGATAAGCGGATCCCTCTCCTTCAGTAAGCGATACAACAGTCGTACCGGTTTCGGAAATTCCTGGAGCGCATCGATAGGGGGAAGCCTGTTTGGACAGTCCGGTTCGTTACAGTACACGAACGATAATGGAGACGGCAGTTGGGAAGGAGTGCTGTCGCCGAGCCTGTGGACGTTTTTCCAGACATTCCGAATCAACGATTTCTCCATGGATCCGCCCGCAGCGGTAGCACTGGAAGGAGAGGTGGACAAACTCGGATTCGGCGTTGATGTTACGTTCACTCCGGGAGTCGTTGCCGGTTTCAACGAGACCGAACAGTCTGTGGCTGCTGAGATACGCCCCAAGCCAATAACGAAGTTGAAAGGTATCGGTTATCTCCAGTCGGCAAAGGCGGGAGAGAAAGATATTATGGACTATGCCTACGAGCGGGATGTTCCATACAATCTGAACGACAATCTCCTGCCGGTTCCCTTCAGCAATGCCGACGTCTTCCACGTCAGTGGTGGAGGACAGTTCCGGGCGTTCTATCGTAATGCCGGAACATTTCATCAGAATACAGTCGAGAGTGAGCTGGATATTTCAACGGATATACCGAACATTATTGTCGGTGCGGGGTTTGGCGGGGGATACCGCTGGGGAGACGGATCGGTTGAGTACAAGAGCGGAGCCTGGGATGATCCGGAAGCAAGTGCCTGGCAGTCCTTCCCTTCTATCGGGGAGGAACGATTGTTCTTCCGGTTCTCAGGTGATATGGGAGGTGCTCTTCTTTATGATAATGATGATCGCGCAGTCAGAGCCGCCATCGTCGAGCGTTCCGGGTTGATCGGAGATGCGCTTGAGTTGCTGGGAATCAATGACGTTGACCGCTATCCGGTCCCTCCATCCGATCTCCGGTTGCAACTTGAGGATTGGGAACGTCCGGGACGCAACAGTTATATCGGCTTTACCCGCCACAATGATATGCTCGATACGGTCAACGGCAAGTTTTATAAGTCGTGGAATCGGGATTCGCTCTCGCGGAGTTATGTGTCGAAGAGAGAGAAAATTCCGGAACAGATCGGAGAGTTCGCTCTCAGCGGCCCGGGAGGAAGTCAATTTGTCTACGGGTTGCCGGTGTTTGCTATAGGCGAACGTACTATGCAGCTTGGGTTACGCAACATCAAGCTTGACAGTGCCGCCAATATTCACCACAATTTGCGGGCCTATCGCTGGACGGATCGTCTTTCGAATCAGACGGCTGTGGGACACGAAATGCGTCAACGCTATGCAACGGCCTGGCTTCTTACAGAGGTGACAACACCAGACTATGTTGACTTGACCGGAGATGGTGCAACCGATGATGATTTGGGAGGATGGACTCGGTTCCGGTATCGAAAAGATAAAGGAGATCTTTTAACCTGGGATTTCTGGCGGCAACCATTCAACGGGCTTTCTTATGATCCGGTTGAAATTTCTGATCCTGAGGATGATCTTGGCAGCTATAGTTATGGTGAAAGAGAGCGATTTTATCTTGAGCGTATAGAAACCAAAACCCACGTAGCTCTTTTTATTCTCAATGACTCGATAACAGGGCGTCGGAATGATGGGTACTTGCCACAGTCTCCTGTGTATATCCTTAATCCCATCTTTCTTGATGAATACGCAGGGAGTCAGACCGCCGGAGTTCCAGAGAGTTCCACAGGTTGGGACCCCCGTTATCTCGATCGCATTGAACTCTATACCAAAGGCTCGGACGGCAATCCCGACAGCCTTCTCACCACCGTTCACTTCGAGTATGACTATTCCCTTCGGGAGAACATGCCGAACTCCGTCATTGAATCGGGTTCGGATCGCTACGGCATGCTCACCCTGAGCAAGGTCTGGACCGAAAGCCACAACGTGAAGAACGCCACCATCCACCCGATCCTCTTCGGCTACGAGTACAAAAAGAGTGCGGATTACTCCGCATAGATGCAGGCCCGATATCCGGAGGTAACCTATTTTGCCGAAAACCTGACCGAAGCAATGCAGAATCCCGACTACTCGCTGTTTGATTTTGATCCCTGGGGAGACTACAGGCCCGGCGGGACTGATCGACTCGACAGGTACGCCCCCTATGTCCCGCAGAACGAGACATCCACCTGGGATCCGGCCGCATGGCAACTGAAGTGGATCCGCTCGGCAACCGGAGGTGAGATGCATATCCAGTACGAGGAAGATGACTATGCGTTTGTTCAGGACCGACCGGCACTGGCGATGGTCTCGTTGGTTGAAACGCCGGGGGCGGAGTACGGTGAGCAATCTGATGACCAATCTACCTTCAATAAGTACTTCCTCCGCCTGTCCGATATCGGCGTTGACTCAACAGATTATGGAGAGGTGTCAAGGGTCAGAGAATTGATCCACAAGGAAGCGGAACGCCATCAACGTCTTCTCTTCCGGTTCCTCTATGCGTTGAAAGGAACTAATCCAAGCATCACTAACCCTGAGTACAATTCCGAGTTTATCACGGGACATGCCGACCTTGCCGAAACCGGGATCGAAACGATTGACAGCGGTGAGGCGGGCGAGTGGTATGCTCTTTACGTGAAGCTGATCGGCCAAAATGAAGATGGCGACAAGCATGAGTTCGGTCTCCCGAAAAAAATCTGTCTCGATTACGTCCGCAAACGCAAACGGGGAAAGCTCGGGCCGAGGGAGGGAGTCAAGTACGGCACCGATCTCGAGTTGCAGTCTCGCCTCGCCTCCAAATACATCGGCTTTGATGACACCAGGTATTGCAAGAAGATCGACTACGATAACTCCTGGATTCGTATCCCGATGCTCACGGCGAAGAAAGGGGGAGGGCTGCGCGTCAAGCGGTTGCTCTCCTACGATCCGGGGATCGAGGGAGACTCCGCACTCTATGGGACCGAATATCGCTACGAGGTCTATGACCCGGAGCGGAATGAAATCCTGAGCAGCGGGGTCGCATCGAACGAACCGACGGCGATCCGGGATGAAAATGCTCTTGTCACCTATCGCGAACGGAACGACGACGAGGATTTCAAGGAGGGCAAAATTGTTGCCGGACGGGATCGCCCGCGTAATGAAGGACCGATCGGCGAGACCCTGCTCCCTTCGCCCTATGTCGGGTACTCACGTGTTGTGGCCCATCCGATCCATCAGGGGGCGACGACATCGGGCTTCAGTATAGTCGATTTCTACACGTATCGGGACTATCCGTGGGATAAATTTTATAAGGGAATCGGTCGCAGCGTCGACTACACAGAGCTGGCCCTTGACGAGTATCAACCCTCTCCGCTATTCAGTAATCTTTTGGTCTACCATCAGAAGGAGCATCTTGCCTTCACAACACAGGGAGTGCGGTTTGTCAGGACGAGTATGCCGGGACATGTTCGCAGACAACTTGTCGCCGGCGGCATCTACACGCCGTTCGAGCGGGACTGGATCATCAGCGCTTCGACAGAGAACGTCTACTTCCAGCCGGGAGATTCCATCCCTCTGCTCTACCGCTTCGGCGACTCGATCCGCTACGGCTATCCCGGCAAAACCATGGAGGTCCTCCACGCAACCAGGCGCAACGGTTCCTACATCGATGAACTTACAGTGGAGGCGGATGCCGGGTTCATCTTCTTTTCCGGTGCCCCCTACGTTGTTGTCGACAACTCACAGCTTTCCACGCATGTGACGACGAAGATCATTGATTATCCGGCAGTTCTCAAGGGAGTTCTCTCGTTTGCCGACGGTAATTATAACTATGTGGAGAATGTTGCTTTCGATCCCCGTTCGGGAAGTCCGGTCCTGACCCGTTCACGCGATGCGTTCGACGGCAAGACGCTGCATCAGTCTCCGGGGGGACATGTGGGAACATACCACAGCTATGCCGTCCCCCTTGCCGAACGTTATCCCGAACTCGGTCCGATCTCGGGGAATCAACGGGCATTTATCGATACCGCCGGCGGGTTCGCCGTTTACAAAGGAACCAGCGGGACAACCGCCTACCTCGATTTTCCGGGAGGAAGCGAGAATACCTGGCTGAAGAAACTGACACCGGGCGATCTGGTGGAGCTGACGCTTGTCACGCCGCAGAGTGGGGAGACCGATGCCGGTCGATATCACGTCGAGGCGATACAGGGGAATGTTGTGCTGCTCGATTCTTCGTTGAACTACAATGCGGCACTTGATCCGGCTTTTGCGCGGAACGGACAGGTCTATATTGAGGTGATCAGAAGTGGTCGGGCAAATGTTCCGGGTGCTTCTCTCGGCGGTGTGACAACCTACGGTGAGACTGCTGCCGAAGTGGCCACAGGGGCAAACATTACCTGGTCCGGGGGAGATGCCGCCGGTCGTCTGGCCCTTGTCGGTACGTTGAATTCGATGTATGGAACCGGGTCGGGAACCATTAACTCGTCGAACGTCGATGCGAATCTGAAACTGCGACATTACACGACCGGAACATGCGCGACGGTATCGGGACTCGGTGAATCGTGGAGTTTCAGCACCAGCGGCGACACGA
>CBFGQN010000212.1:0-6939 GCA_965650895.1 uncultured Ignavibacteria bacterium
CGGGTGATGTTGGAGATCAGCAGACCGATTGCCAGACAGGTCAGGATGAAGAGGAGACTCTCTCCAAGCAGAAGGGGAAGGCTTCCGCGGATCGGCACGTCCAGAAGGGTGACCCCCATTGCAAGGATCACGCCGACGATGAGAAAGGAGAGGGTCAGGTAGGGGATCATCTTCGCAACGATGAGAACGGCCGGACGCATCGGGGAGACCAGCAGAATCTCCATCGTTCCCAACTCTTTCTCCCTGACGATGGCCACCGAAGTCATCAGGACGCAGACGAGCATCAGGACCAGAGCGATTACGCCCGGAACGAAGTTGTATGATCCCTTCAGTTGCGGGTTGTAGAGCATTCTGGTCTCGGTGGTGATGACGTAGGGAAGGGCCCCCTCTTCCTGAAGCTCTCTTCCGACATCGTTGATGATCGCCGAGGCATAGTTAAGTATGGTGGTGGCCGTGTTCGGGTCGCTGCCGTCCACGATAAGCTGGACGGTGGCGGAGTTTGTGTGAAGGAGAGTTCGGCGGAAATCGGAGGGGAAGGCGATCACCATCGTTGCCCTGTCCGTTCTCAGGGCGGTGTTGACCTCTTCTTCCCGGTAGAGAATCCGGTCGATATCGAAGTATGTGCCGGCCGAGAGCCGGTCGATGATCCGGCGAGTCATCTCATCCCCTGAACGATCCAGAACAGCTACCTGCGTGTTCTTTACTTCGTTGGTCAACGCAAAGCCGAACAGAAGAATCTGCGCGACCGGAAGTCCGAACAGGATCAGCAACGTTCGTCTGTCCCGGAGGATGTGTTTGAATTCCTTGGTGATAAAGGTCAGAAGCAGTTGCATGATCGTCCCTCCCTTTCCATCAGTCGGCGCTTCGTTGTGCGTTCCGGGCCAGGTTGGTGAAGACCTGATCCATCGTCTCCGCACCGAACTCTTTCCGCAGCCGCTCCGGCGTGTCCAGGGCGGCAATCCGTCCGTCGACCATAATCGAGACCCGATTGCAGTACTCGGCCTCATCCATGTAGTGTGTGGTGACAAACACGGTGATGTCCCGGTCGGCCGCCTCGTAGATCAGTTCCCAGAACCGGCGTCTGGTAATCGGATCGACTCCACCGGTCGGTTCATCAAGGAAGACGATCTGCGGATCGTGGAGAATGGCAATCGAGAAGGCCAGTTTCTGTTTCCAGCCGAGGGGGAGCGAGGCGACGAGCGTCCGTTTCTTCTCCTCCATGCCGAGACGGGCGATCAGGTCGGTCCCCTTCTCCCGGAGTTCGTTCCGTCCAAGACCGTAGATGCCGCCGAAGAAGCGGATGTTCTCCCAGACGGTCAGATCGTCGTAGAGGGAGAATCGCTGGCTCATGTAGCCGATGTTTCGTTTGATCTTCTCGGTCTCCGTGCAGACGTCGTACCCGGCCACTCTTCCATTTCCCGAGGTCGGCTTCCAGATACCGATCAGCATCTTCATTGCCGTCGTCTTTCCGGCGCCGTTTGCTCCGAGGAAGCCGAAGATTTCCCCCCTGTCCACGTCGAACGTGATGCCGTCGACCGCTGTGAAGTTGCCGAATCGTTTGGTCAGCTCTTCGACGTTGATCACCTGCGAGGAGATGTTCCTGTCCGTTCCGCTCATGCTCCCTCCTCTTGTTCCAGCAACGTCATGAAGATATCCTCGATGCCGGGGCTGATCTGCTCGATCTCCAAATTCCTGTACGCTTTCCCTTGCAGATATTCTCTGATGGTTGACGGTTCCAGATCACGACTCTTCGGCAGCAGATGATGGGATTCGCCGAAGGCATAGCATCGTTCGGTGAAGGGGGCTTCCCGCAGATCGTTCAGCAACCGGAACATAGGGTCAGCCCGCACTGCGTAGAGAAGGCTGTCGTGATCGGTGAGGATTCGGCGGGGAGAGGAGATCGAGAGAATACGTCCCGATCCCATCAGGGCGATCCGGTCGCACCGGGCCGCTTCGTCCATATAGGGAGTGGAGACCAGAATGGTGATCTCCCGTTCCCGCAGCCTTCCGAGCATCTCCCAGAACTCCTTGCGGGAGACCGGATCGACGCCGGTTGTCGGTTCGTCCAGGAAGAGGATGGATGGCTTGTGGATCAGCGCGCAGCAGAGAGCCAGCTTCTGTTTCATCCCGCCGGAGAGCTTCCCCGCCCGTCGATCCCTGAAGGGTTCGATCTGGACGTAGATGTCCCGAATCAGGTCGTAGTTCTCCCGGACCGTCGTTCTGAAAACCCGGGCAAAGAAATTCAGGTTCTCCTCGACGCTCAGGTCCTGATACAGAGAGAACCGTCCCGGCATGTAGCCGACGCGGCTGCGAATCTCCCTGTAGTCCCGCACCACGTCGAAACCGTCGACGCGGGCTTCTCCCTTGTCGGGAATCAGCAGGGAGGTAAGGATGCGGAAGAGCGTCGTCTTTCCGGCTCCGTCCGGACCGATCAGGCCGAAGATCTCTCCACGCTCCACGCGGAACGATACATCATCGAGCGCAGTGACCTCCCCCTTCCCGTAGGTCATCACGAGTCGGTCGGCGAGAACGGCCGGTTCCATCAGAACTTCACCTCGCCGTACATGCCGATCTTCAGCGAGCCGTCGTTCGGGACCGCGATCTTGACTGCGTAGACAAGGTTGGTCCGTTCATCTTTTGTCCGGATCGTCTTCGGCGTGAACTCCGCCTCGTCGGCAATCCAGGTGATCGTTCCGGTCAGTTCTCTGTATGTCTCGGGACCGTCATCGACGAAGATCCGGGCCGAGTCTCCGAGCCTGATCCGTGCGAAGTCGTTCCCGTCGACGTAAGCCCGCAGGACCATCGTCGAGAGGTCGGCGATGCGGTAGAGGGCTTTTCCCGGAGCGGTCACCTCCTCCTGCTCGGCGTAGGTGGCCAGCACCCTTCCGTCGATCGGATTGATGATGGTGGAGCGGGCGATCTTGTCGTTGATCTGTTCGATCTGCGCCACGAGGGGACCGGTCTGCGCTTCGAGGCTCTTTGTTGTGACCCCGAGCGACGATTGTGCCGCCCGGAGTTGCTTCCGGGCAACCTCCAGTTGCGTCTCCGCATCGTCGAGCTGCTTTGCCGGAATCGCCCCGACTTCAACAAGCTGTGCCAGGCGTTCTTTCTCCCGCTTTGCGGCGGAGACGCTCTCCTGCATAGCGGCGATCTGGGTGGCGACGTCGGGGGTCTGACTCAGCGTTGCCCGTATCTGTGCCTGAAGCTGATCTTTCTGAAGCTGCAACTGCCTGTCGTCGACCGCACCGACGATCTCGTTTGCTTTCAAGGTTTTCCCTTCCCTTACATCGAACCGGACGAGGCGACCTCCGACTTCGGAGGAGACGATCAGTTCATCGGCTTCGAAGACTCCTTCGGCGTCGAACGTCTGCTCGTCGCTGCCGCAACCGGCGAAGAGGAGAAGGGAGAAGAGAAGAAGAATCGATGTGCGCGCAATCATTTCGCCCCTCCGGTCGGTATGGCTTGCAGATCTCGGATAATCAATTCGGCCACGCTCTTCTTTCTGGACCGCATCAGCTTCCGGAAGCGGTCATCGCTGATGCCGATCACTGCCTGGATCATCGGTTTGCCGATGAAGGGGAAGCGGTTCAGGGCGAGGATATTGATGAGGAGGTCGACCGGATCGACTTCCCGTATGTCCCCGTTGGCAATCCCCTCCTTCACCTGTCGGGAGAACTCCCGGAAGAGTCCGGAGATACCGGCGTCTCCGGCCCGCCTTGCTACATGTTCGGGGTTGCGCGCAACTTCCGAGATGATGAACAACGGCATCTCCGGATGTGCCGTCAGCAGGTCGATATCTTCCTCGACCATCATCCGGATTTTTTCCACGAGCGGTCGTTCCGAGGCGAGGATGGAGAAGAATGCGATCTGGAACCGGCCGAGGAGATCGGTGAAGATCACGTCGAACAATTTCTCCTTCGAGCGAAAGTAGTAGTGGAGCAACGCCTTGTTGATGCCGGCTTCGTCGGCTATCTGCTGCATCCGCGCGCCGTTGAATCCGTGGTCGATGAAGACCTTCCGTGCGGCCTCCAGAATGCGCTGTTCCGTCGTGACGTCCCGTTCTTTTTTCATGTTGCCTGAAGAGTTTAACCGTTTGGTTAACAGCAAACATACGGTCTTCCGTATTCACGGACAAGAGGGGACGGCAATGAAAAAATGTGCGGGAAGATCGGCGAAAAATCGTCTGCGTCGATCCGTCTGCGAACCACTCCGAGTAACCTTCTTCCCGCTTGCTGGTATGTTGGCGCAGGACGGTCAGCGGACCGTCATCACGTTCCCGACAAACCACTACCCACGGAGGTGCCGCCATGAAACAGGTACTGATTCTACTCTTCGTTCTCGCCCTCTTTATCGTTGCCACAGCGCTGCAGGCGCAGGCCGCAGGAGCCGTTGCGGGGACCCTCACCGATGAAAATGGAGAGCCGGTTCCGGGAGGGACGGTTCTCGTCGTCGGCACCAGGCGCGGCGCGGCAACCGATGCAGACGGAGCATTTCGCATTCACGGGCTTTTGCCGGGAAGCTACAGGCTGAGAATCACCTGTGTCGGCAGTGTCGATACGGTTATCCGCACTGTAAGGGTAGAGGCCGGGAAGACGGCAGAGATTCACGGTCAACTGCAGTCGGGTGGGGAGATCCCTGAAGAACTTATATGCAGAGTCGGTCATCCTCATGTCGATCCAACCACCACCGGCAAGATCACTGAAATCTCCGGCGAGGAATTGCTCAGGTAACAACACTTGCCTTTGACGTTGTCCCGATCCGGTCTTTCTCTCCTCCCGAACCATTAACCCGATTTCACGGAGCCGTCACCATGCAACGCATACTACTCTGCACACTCTTCGCCATTATTCTTTCAGCCCTGCATCTTCCGGCGCAGACGACCGGGACGCTTGAGGGGAGGGTCCTTGATGAAAGTGGATATCCTGTTCCGGGGGCGACGGTTCTGGTATTAGCTACAAGTCGCGGTGCGGCGACTGATGTCAACGGAATGTTTTGCATTGCGGGGCTTTCGCCGGGGAGCTATACGATAAGAGTGACGTCGGTTGGTTGTAGCGATACGCTTGTGAGCTTAACGACCATTGTTGCAGCGCAGGCAACAATAGAGAACTTTGCCTTTACTCTTCCGGGAGAAGGTGAGCAAGGGGTTGTGAACAGGCCTCGCCGTATAAAGAAGGTCGATGGTATGGTCACTATCTGTCCAAGAGTATCCGACAGTGCAGGTGTGTTGGAGAGCACACACACATCCATGTTCAGTTCCATTGCGCGTCCGGCCCGAGTGAAATCTGCCGACGGCGGTTTCAATATCCGTAGACCCGGCAGTGTCCGTATTCGAAGGGATGGGTTCGAGATTACCGATCCGAATCCTCAGGGAGAGACGGGTGCTGTGCGGCCACTGCGACCTTCTCCCTATACATCCGACCGGGAAAGACTTTCCGAACTCTCGAGCTATGGAGGCAAGATTGAAAACAAGTCGGAAAAGTCCGGCACTGCCGAACACTCTTTACCATCTATCGCTCCGAATCAGTTGACCGCAGGAGAGTGGAGTGATCTGGAAGAGTGGAATTTCTGGACCTCTCTCATCACCTCGAACGAATGGGCATCGGTGAAAACATACTGGGGCATGGGAAACGGAGAACGGATTTCGGTTCGCGTCGATAACGGAAGTTCTCCGATTCCTGATGCCGTCGTGCAGTTGTTCGGAAACGACGGTTCTCTCCTCTGGACGGCACGCTCCGATAATTTCGGTCGTGCCGAACTTTTTACCGGATTTGATGCCGATGTGGATGAGGCACCCTGCGATATCCTTGTCTCTTCCGGCGGAAAAGAAGTCCGTCTCAAAAATGTGGATCCGGCGCGTGAAGGCAAAGAGTACGGTGATCCGCTGGTCGTCCGCATGCGAGGCGACGTGCCGGAGTTGAAAACCATCGACCTGATGTTCGCAATCGACGCCACCGGTTCGATGGCCGATGAACTGCGGTACATCAGGGCTGAACTGGAGAGCGTTATCCGGCGGGTGAAAGAGAAGTTGGGAGATGAGGAAGTCATCCTGCGGATAAGTATAACTCTCTACCGGGACTATGGCGATGAATTCCTTGTCTATTCCACAGAGTTCACCGGGAACGTTGAGGAGATCATCACTTTCCTGCGAGCACAGAAAGCGGAGGGGGGCGGAGATTGGCCGGAAGCGGTAGATCAGGCGTTGAGGAATGCGATCCGGGATCATCACTGGAGTCCTGAAGCGCAATCCCGTTTTCTGTTCCTGGTGCTCGATGCTCCTCCCCATTATAACGTTAACGATCTGAACCTGATACGACAGATGACAAGGGAAGCCGCCGCCAAAGGCATACGCATTATTCCCGTTGCAAGCAGCGGCGTCAGCAAGGAGACGGAATTCCTGTTGCGGATGCTCGGACTGCATACCGGGGGGACTTATGTCTTCCTGACCGATCACAGCGATATCGGGGCATCCCACGTCGAGTCGACAATCGGCGGATATGCGGTTGAGTTCCTGGATGATCTGCTGGTGCGGCTCATCGTGCAGTACACCAGTCCTCCTGAATCGCTTGATAATATATCTTCCCGCAAACCTGAGATCCGGTAAGTTTGGAGAGCAGATATGAAAACGACTACCGGCAGTCAACCAGGACATCCATTCAACATTATCGGAGCGAACGCCATGCAACGCACACTACTCTGTACACTCTTCGCCCTTGTTCTTTCAGTCCTGCATCTTCCGGCGCAGACGACCGGGACGCTTGAGGGAAGAGTGGTTGATGAAAAGGGAGCTCCGGTTCCGGGGGCAACGGTTCTGGTGCTGGGCACAAGCCGCGGCACGGCAACGGACGTGAACGGAGGGTTTCGCATCTGGGGACTTCAACCGGGAAGCTACACAATGCAGGTAACCGCAGTCGCGGCAAATGATACGCTTAGGCGGGTGAT
>CBFGQN010000213.1:0-6879 GCA_965650895.1 uncultured Ignavibacteria bacterium
CCAGACGACCGAGCAGATCGGTCCGCAGATCGAGGTTGACATACCCCATGATACTCTTCCGTTGTTTGTGATGGTCTGGACAGGGAGAAGACACGCGAGGAGGGGAAAGTTCTCACTTGACAGGCAAGGTTAAAGAATGTAAATTGATCCATTCTGTGGATACACGTCCGCTAAGAAAACCCGTGTGTGGCCTATGAAATCCGTTATCTACAACATCCTGTCCTGGCTCGTTTATCTTTTCGTGGTCGGAGTATTCACCGTGGGTGGATTCTTTCTGGGCATGATGTACGAACGGGATAGAAAAACAAACGGGCGGGCTGACGTATTTCCCCTCGCCGCCACAGCCTCCACTGTATACTCCTACGATGATTATATGCACGGTCTGGCCAAGATGGAGTCAAAGCGTCCTATAGATTTTCTGAAGATCAACGACTTCTCTCCTCACTCCGGTCTCTTCTCAAGCTCTGTGACGATTGACTGTCAGGTCACCAACTGGGCCTTTATGACTCCGTACAAGGATGTCGAATTCGAAATCACCTGCCTCTCCAAGACCGGAACACCGATCGAAACCGTTCGACGAACCGCATACGAATTCATCCCGGCCAGATCGAGCCGGGAACTGTCGGTCAAGTTCAAACCTCCGGATGAGACGAAGACGTATGGGGTTCGCATCATAGATGCCGGTCTTGCTCACCGATGATTGAAAGCCACTACGTCAATGTTACGGCCAACTCTGCATTTGAACCATGTCCATTCCATTTACATCCGCTCTCTATTACCCGTATATCGATATAACCAACGAACAGTGGCTCCGGAATGCTGTTCTTTTCTGGGACTCGATCCGGACAATTGTTCCGGAATCGATGGGAACCCCCTATTCAAACGCGTTTGCACGAGAGCTTTATAATGAGGGGGTCTTGGAACCTGTGCTTGTATCCCCTGAAGCCGAGGAGATTGATTCGCTGACTGAAGATGCACTGGACTTCTTGACCGATCCGGCATCAGCAGAGGTAATATTCTCTACTGATGGTCAGTTGCCTCAACCAATCCATCCGGACAAGCTCTCCGATGAGCTACGTGAATTGATAGATATCCACGCTGACAAGTTGCCCTATACCATTGAACGCCATCTCCGCCATTCTATGAGTGGAGAATGGCGTCTTGTCTCTCCCGGGTTTGCCAGATTCTACATGACATTACTTGCAACTCGAATCGCTGACAGGTTGCGACTCGGATTGATTACCGAATCCGGTATTGCCGACCAGCTTGCTATTTCCGTACAGAAAGGGAAGTCTCCACAGCAGGAACTCTCTGCAAGAATGAACAGGGGAAGAAGATTCAGAAGAGGTTATGATGCGTTTGATTCACGAAGGTCCGTACCCAGAGAGATAGCCCCAGGGCTTCTGCTTGACACAATGATCCAAAGCATCGCGCTGCCTCCGGATCTCTCTGTGCAACAGGTTTTAAAGTTCAAGAATGATCATCGTGAAGAGCTATCTCTTTTTCGTCGTGAGCTGAACCGGTTAACAGAAAACCTGCCCGATGAACTGCCGATTGAAGCCCTGCGGCAAGCAATCCACGATCAATATGAAGGGAATGTCGTACCGGCAATGACGAGTCTGCGCCGGTCACTCACAGCACAAGGGTGGGAAACCGGTCTCAACACTTTTTTGAAAGTCTCGTTTTTTTCAGCAGGCTCTGCATCAGCAGCAATTCTCGCAGGAATCCCTGGAACTGTAGCACTTCTGGCCGGCATCGGAATTTCCATCACGGCAAGCAGTGTATTGCTGGTCAACCAACGCCACAAGTTAAAAGAGACCAATCCCTACTCTTACCTCTTATCCATCGACAAGCACTTCTGACAGTGTGAATGTAGCTGATGGACAATGGGACGGCAGGACCATCCCGGCTTATGGGAAGCAGAGGAGTTTATTCTTGTGAATCATTCATAACAGTAAGCATCCTCGCCGAATCGGCTCCTAGTATGAAGTAGCCAAAGCTTTCAACATTATCAATCCATTCTTGGACTTCTAAGTCATCAACAGCTTCCATATCATCTTTCTGTAGATCACGAAGATCAGCTTTATGAGCAATTTTATGCCGACGTTCAAACAATCTGGCGAGTGATGGGTAGTAAGATCGTCGAATATCTGATGTTATTTTCAGGATGTCCAAAGCAGCATTGACTTGATCAGTCGTATTGAAGCTGATTTTATACAGGACTTCGTTGATAATCCCTTCAATGTAATCAGATACCAAAATGTCAGGGTGTCGCCTTAAGCTTTTCCACACCTGTTCGTTAGTCGGGTAATAGCTTTTATAAGCACTATAGGCTTCATCAGGATGTATTCGCAAATATCTAAAAAGAATCGACCTCAACAGTTCCTCACAAGTCGCATGAAGCAGAACTATTGTTGCTCGTGCGACATCGTCCAATGTACTTTGATCTGCCGAATCGATTAGATCATTGTAATCTTCGACCTCGAATGCCAATCCAATCAATGATCGACATCTTGCTATCGTCCGCGTGAAACGAAGCCTTAATTCATCTGTATTTTTCGATTGCGACACAGAAATCAGATTTTAAGCAAAATGACCTATTTGTGTTTTGATATATCGTCTATCAGCAAAAGCAACTTTCTTTCAATAGTTTGAAAAACGTTTATAGCCTTTGCAAGAGACTGCGAAACACGATCTCGTATCCTTACCGCCTTATCCGTTCCAGGAATTTGAGGCAACCTTTCAAGTGTACCTAGGAAAAAATCGATATTAGTGCGAGATTCTTGGATTCTCTCATGTAGTAGTGATATAGATTTAAGTAGCAATTGCCTTTCATTTTCCTCTAGCAATTCAGCCTCATCAAGTGCTGCGCCTATTTTCTCTATTGCGACTTGCACCTGTTTATCGAACTCAGGAATTATTCTATCGTGATCGGTTCCTATAGGGCTTAAATGTTGAGCGTAGTTTAGAACCAGGCTCCTGAACTTCTTCATGCGATTCTCATAAGGCAAATTCAAAGCTTCTTTTGCCTGCACTAGCAAGTTCTGCATGTGAGTGTTATGATTCCTCAGACTCGGCATAAGAGATCTGAGACTCTGAGAGGCTTTGGTCATAGCCTCCGCTCCCTTTCCAAACCTTTCGTTTGCCACTGTTCTTCCTGTAGAGATGTTTTATTGATTGACCATTTCCACCACTGCGATTTCCCTCTCACTCAACTCATACAATTCACACACCAGCCGATCAATCAACCGGTCGGTGGCTTCGATCTGGCGTTCGAGCATGGTCTTGTCATGCCCGGTTCTGATGGCTGCCAGACGCTTGTGCAGATCAAGCATGGTCTCGACATGCGTTTCCAGTTGCACTGCATGTTCAGAATCGGCAAGCGGAACGGGTGCGTTTTCGATATACTGCTTTGAGTACTTGAAGTATCCTCCACGCAATTCAGTACTCTGTTGCTTCACGAAGAGATCAAAGACTGAAGAGTTCAGGATGCCAAGCAGGTACTTGATCGAGATATCCTCGCCACGCGGTCTGATACCATAGAATGGTCCGCTTCCTCCGCCTGTCATGTGGAGACTCCGATCATCGTAGATGACCGTGCTTCTCTGAGCCGTCACCTGAATAATCAGCTTTTCTTTTTCCATCTTCGTCAGATTCTGGGAACGACCAAAGGCATGCCATCCTTCCCGATCCCACTTTCCACGCTCTCGTGCTCTGAGAACCGACTCCTGACTCTTGAGATACTGCCATGCATGTCGATAATCCTTCTTCAACTCATCAGACGGAATCAGTTCCGCCCGACTTGAATTGACTTTATACGGGAAGAGCATCCAATGCCGTATGGCAGGGTAGCTGTAAGGAACAAGTTTGTCGGGAACGATAAAAGGCTTGAGAATTTCTTGTTCAATATTGTGCCGATCAGATAGAACGAACACGTCATCTGCACTTGTTTGGAGACCTACGAAAATCTCCGAGATCTCCCCCAACTTCACCGGCATATCACTCAACTTCCTGAAGAGATCACGCCCCGGACCGATGACAAAATTCCACTCGCCGGCACTCACTTCCTCTTCGTCAATTCTTCCCTCTTCCGATCCTTCCCCATCGGTTCGGATCGGTCCGGATTCCTGCGCCAGTCGCCAAGTGTCCAGGTCATCCACCTTTTCATAAATGAAGTCGATATTCGGCTCTCTGGTCAGGAAGAGAAGGCATGTATAGGTAGTGGCACCGTCGAAGATCTGCGCATCGCCGAAGTGAACGACCTTCCGCAGATGACTTCCTTCAGCGATCAGTTCCCGTAGCGTCTCACCATACCTCGCATTGAAAAACTTGTGGGGAAGGATATAGCCGAGAGTTCCCCCCTTCCGCAGGAGCTCCAGTCCCTTCTCGACAAAGACCACGTAGATGTCGTAGTTCCCTTTTGCGGCTGAGCGGTAGGCCGTTTTGTAGTATTCGACTTCGAGCGGAGCCCACTCCTTCATATGCTGAATCCGGATGTAGGGAGGATTGCCGACAACGACATCGAAACCACCGGAGGCAAAGATGTCGGGAAATTCCTTTTGCCAGTCGAACGTATTGATCCGATAGATTGTCTCCTCATCGAGAAGAGACATCTGTTCGCTGTCGTAGAACTCGGGTCCGATCAACGAATTGCCGCACTTGATATTCCGTTCCAGATTGGGCAGAACCCGTTCGGCAATCGAGAGCTGGGCTTCCAGTGTCCCCTGATTTTCATCTTCCAGCACCCGGAGCAGCAGAGAGAGTTTGGTCACCTCGACCGCCTGGGCATCAATGTCGACACCGAAGATGTTATTCAGAAGGATTTCCTTCTTGTGATTTGTCGTCAGTCGATAGGCTGGTGGGCTATCCGGGTCGGAAGAAACGATCTCGTAGATCTTCGGATGTTTTCCTCTGGTGAACTTTCCGGGATTATCGGCCGTGTAGAAGTGCAGATGCCAGTCCAGAAGGAAGTCATACGCGGTCAAGAGGAAGGAACCCGATCCGCACGCCGGGTCAAGGATGCGGAGATCGGTAATCTCTTCCGGTTTTTTCCCTTCAATTGCGCGTCCGACCGTCTCCCTGACAATGGCTTTCGTGATATACTCGGGTGTGTAGAAGACACCTCCGGCCTTGCGGACATCCGGTTTTGCCTCAACGGTCACCTTCCGATTTTCGTCAAGCCGAATCACGTTTCCGAGGAACCGCTCATAGACCTGACCGAGAATGCTTCCCGGAAGAACGGAGAACTCATAGGGTGAATCGGGATAGTAGAGGCGTCGAAAGATTTCCTGCAGTGTGCCATCCTCAATTCTGAGCGCAGGAGTCCACTCGTCGGGCGTTTCCTCTCTTCCCTTTTCCTTACTGAAATGGAAGAGTCCGCTGTTGTAGCGGTTATCAGCGTGATGATAGAGATCGACAAGACGACGGTAGACATTCTTCCCTTTCTTCAGGGCCTGCAACTGGCCGTATGGTTCCGCCCCCCGATCTTCAGCGATTCGCAGAAAGATGATACGGTCGATCGTGACCTGGACCGCGTGGTTCACCTCGCGCACCGAAAGAGCCGGATTCCGCAATGCAATATCACGGGCCAGCATCTCACGCCACTCCTCGATCTCCGCCAGGAACGCATCATCCACCTCGGCGGTCCCCCGCTTCTTCTTCGTCGACTCGGCATAGCGGTCGAACGACCCCTTCAGGATCGCCTCCTTGCTGAAGATGCCGACCAGCTCCTCCCACTTCCCGGCATACTCCTCGTAGGTGAAGTACATCACCCGGGCGACGGCCGCCTTGTCGTGGCGGTGGGGTTCGATCCGGCAGTCGTAGACGGCAAACTCCTCGAAGTCGGTCAGGATGCTCAGGGGGAGTCCGGCGCTCCAGGCATAGCGGCGAACCTGAAACGCGGCCGGAATATCATCCTTCAGCCGGACCGACGGCTTCTTGGCTTCGAGGAAGAACTTGCGGACACCGCCGATGCGGAAGGAATAGTCGGGAGCTTTGGTCGCCTTGCCGATACGCAGGGCGTCCTCGTGGACGACTTCCTTGTACTGTTCGGCATACCCCTGCCGGTTGGCCATGTCCCATCCGAGAAGCTCGAACATCGGATCGATGAACTCCTGCCGGACGTGAGCCTCCTTGTAGTCGGCGCGGCTGTAGCGGTCGTGATTGGTGCGGAAACGATCGACAAGCTCGATGAGCAAATCGGGAGCAGCCATGCGTCAGATGTTGGTTGATGTGGTGTTTTCGGGAAGATACGAAGGGTCTAAAGACCACAGGAAGCAAATCTACAGATTGCTTGCCATCAAGATCTCTGCCAAGGCAACTCTGTAGTTTCAGTGATCATGTTTGAATTTGCTTTCAATCTCCGCATTCATTTCAGGCTCCAGCAATGTTGGACTATTTGAAAAGCGCGGCAACCTTGCACGTACTTTGGCTCCCTCAACTGCTTTGAAAACAACTTCTTCATCTTTGACTTGAGATTGTTTCAGTCTATTTTTCAATTTTCGGATAGATTCTTCTGATAACTTCATCTTATCTGCTGCGAACTCTACACTTCCAAGGTTAATTTCATTCCCAATCAAGGTAAGTAGAAACTCTTCATGCCATAACCTAAGAGCGTAGAATCCTCCCTCAGACATTTTTCGCAGATGGTTTTTATCTGCCGGACGGAACAAGGCTGTTACAGAATAGTCGGTTCCTACATCAAACTCACCCCGCTCGATACTCTCATGCCACGAAAAAATTGATCTCACATCAGACTCGTTCAGTTCCCTATCAGGCCAAATCAACTTCACATCTGTCCATTTTTCAATCTCAGCCAGTTTCTTCAGCAGCACCAAATACTTTTCTGCATTGGCAAAGAATCCTCCCTTGATAGGAAGT
>CBFGQN010000214.1:0-6848 GCA_965650895.1 uncultured Ignavibacteria bacterium
GAAGACGGCAAGATAGGATGGGAACCCGTGCTTGCGGCAAAGCTCAAGCTGCGCCCGGAAGACCTCGCGTGCCGTCTCTTTCGGGACGAAGCTCTGATACTGAATCAGTCCCCCTTTGCCGTAGGATTTCTTCCAGTTCGGAACGAAGTCGAGCAGAAAGGCAAAGGCCGCGTGCGACTGGCGGAAGACATGATTGCGATCCAGCACCCAGCTTGCCCGGAACTTCGCCAGGTTCAGCAGCCGCACCCCCGGATTGTTGGTGATGAGTCGCATGAACTTCCAGAGAATCGACTTCGGAAGAAGTCCGAGAATCGTATCGGGCAACTGCTGGTTCTCCAGCCGGAGCGTCTGCGCCGGATTCGGATCGACTCCCCGTTCCAGATAGTTCGCCTGGTGAACGACACCCCGACCAAGAGATTTGCCCGATGCGAACGCATCGATCCATCCCACCAGATAATCGGCCCCGCCAAGCCGTTCCTCGAAACAGTCGAACATCTTCTCAAGCGAGGGGACATTGATCGCCTCGACCTGGAGCAGACCGGACCAGACCCGCTTGGTCTTCAATGTGATCGAGGTAAAATATCCCAGCATGCCGAACCCGCCGATCGCCGTCCGGAAGATGTCGGCATTCTCCTGACGCGAGCAGTGCAGGATTTCCCCTTCCGGAGTCAGCAATTCGAATTCGAGGCGCAGCCGCCGATCGTGGGGAACATCGTGCCGGGGACAACGGCGGGCCACCATCCGTCCTGCAGAATGTATTCCCACAATTGTTTGATCGTGACGCCCGGCTCCACTCTGATGACGCCGGTAGAGGGATCCCAGTCGAGAATCCGGTTCATCCGGGTCAGATCCAACACAATGTTCTCGCTGTTGATCGAGGCATCGCCGTAGCTTCTGCCGGCCCCCCTGAAGCCGACCGTCCGTCCGGTTCTGCGGGCCAGCGCAAAGACGTCACGAACACCTTCGAGCGTTGAGGGGCGGAAGACGTAACCGGCCGAGGAGACGCTCATCCCCCAGCCATATACCCGCTCCAGATGGTCGTCCGGCAACGGAACGCCGGGGAAAGCTTCACGCGACCATTCCGGACCGAACAGATCCGTTCGGTTCTCCTCTGCAGTATTCCGGTTCTTCGGATTCAAGGTGCCGTCTTAAATATTGATTCTCTTGAAAAGGAAGGAGGGGATCGACCGGATCACCATGCCGACGAGTCGCCACTGCCCGGGGACATAGGCGGTGTTCTTGTTCCGAAGAGCTGCGTGGACGATTTTGTCTGCGGCTTTCTCAGGAGAGATCAGCCAGAGCAGCCCGGACATCCCCTTGGTCATCACCGTATCGACAAAGCCCGGTTTGATCGTCGTGACGCTGACCCCTTTGACTTCCAGTCGGTTGCGGAGCGATTCAAGATAGGTGTTCAACGCCGCCTTGCTTGTGCAGTAGGCCGGGTTCCCTCGTCTCCCCCGATCTCCGGCAATCGACGAGATGCCGACGAGTCTCCCCTCTCCCATCCGCTCGAACCGCTTTGCCCCCTCGTTCAGCCAGGCCATCGCGCCGATCGTGTTGACCTCCATCATCAGCGCATCCTTGTCGGTGGAGTATTCGTCCGGTTCCACTTTCGGCATCACTCCTGCGGCATAGAAGACCGCATCGAGTCCGTCCAGACGTCTGGCAATGTCCTGAAAGAGAAGAGGAATCTCCTCTCTGTTCCGCACATCGTGAATTGCCGGGAAGGCCCGCTCCTCTCCCGCCGCCTGATTGATCTGGTCGCACAGTTCCTGCAACTCGTCATCCCGCCGCGCAACCACAGCCACCCGCGCTCCGGATGAAGCCAGTCGTTTTGCAATCGCCGCGCCGATCCCGGATGATGCCCCGACCACAACAGCTTTTCTGATCGGCTCAGCCATTGGCGGTCGCCTCCGACGGCTCGACCGCACGGACCGCATCGAGGGCCGATTCGATATCTGCGATCAGATCGTTCACATCCTCAATGCCGACAGAGAACCGGACCAGACCGTCGGTGATGCCGAGACGTTCGCGGACTTCCGGCGGAACCGAGCCGTGGGTCATCGAGACCGGATGGCAAAGGAGCGACTCGACGCCGCCGAGCGATTCGGCAAAGAAGAAAAGCCGGACCGATTCGCAGAACGCCTTCGCCCGATCCAGCGAGCCGAGATCGGCCGAGATCATCCCTCCGAATCCCCCCATCTGACGCTTGGCAAGTTCATGCTGCGGGAAGGACTCCAGTCCTGGATAGTTCACCGTTCTGAACTCACCATGTTTCTCAAGATAGTCGGCAATCATCATGGCGTTCGAGCAATGCCGGTCCATCCTGACCGCAAGGGTTTTCAGCGAGCGGAGCGTCAGGTAGCAATCCTGCGGTCCCGGTACCCCGCCGCACGAGTTCTGGTGGAACCCGATCTGTTTGGCGATCTCATCGTTATCGGTCACCACAAGTCCGCCGATCACATCGCTGTGTCCGCCGATATATTTTGTGGAAGAATGGAGAACAATCGAGGCACCGAATTCCAGAGGGCGTTGAAGATACGGCGTCATAAACGTGTTATCGACCACGAGATTCACCCCGGCTGCCCGGGCGATTCCGCCGATCTCTCCAAGATCGCAGAGCTTCATCATCGGATTGGTCGGCGTCTCGGCATAGATCATCTTCGTCTCCTCCCGGATCGCCCCTCGCACGTTTTCCGGATCGGTGAAATCGACGAACGAGAACTCGATGCCGTAGCGACTGATCACCTTGTCGAACAGGCGAAACGAACCGCCGTACATGTCGTCGCCGGCAACCACGTGATCTCCCGGATTCAGCAATCGCATCACGGCATCCAGCGCAGCCATGCCGCTGGAGAATGCGAAGCCGTGTCTCCCCCCTTCAAGCTCCGCAATACACGTCTCAAGTGCGCTGCGTGTCGGGTTGTGGGTGCGGGAGTATTCCCATCCCTTGTGCCGACCGATTCCCTGCTGGGCGTATGTCGACGTCTGAAAGATCGGCACGTTCACCGCACCGGTCGTCTCCTCCGGTTCCTGTCCGGCATGTATCGCCTTTGTGGCAAATTTCCAGTCCATGATGGTGGTGTCAATTCAAAATGAAAAATGAAAAATTCAAAACCCGGGTTGTCGATGGGATGAAACCGCCCGATTTCAAGGGTGCGTTACTCTCCTCCCAGTTCCCCGGCAATCCTTACCTGTGCGTCTCCTAGAGCCTGTGCGGCATCCTTCTCTCCGAGGACAGCGTAGGCCACTTCCTCTTCGAGAATCCGTTCGATGTCAAGCCATTTCGGATGAATCGGAGTAAAGCGGGAATTCTTCATCTGATCGGTAAATCCTTTCTGCGGCCCGCTCTGCAAGAACGGATCATCGGCGACCGAGAGATCGGCCGGGATAAAACCACTGTTCAATCCCTTGATGAAGGCAAGGGCCTGGTCCGGAGCCGTCAGGAAGGAGACCAGTTTCTGCGAAGCCTCTTTCCGTTCCGACTTCGCATTGACCGCCAGATACTCCCCTCCTCCGAACGAATAGGAAGGTTTCCCGCCGAACGACGGAAGAGCCCTGACCACGTAGTCCAGATCGGGATTCTCCTTGGAAATCTGTCCCATCAGCCAGGAGCCGGAAATCCAGAAAGCGATATCTCCCTTCAGGAAAAGCTGGTCGAGCTGACGTTGCTGGTCGATCCGTCCGTTCCGGGCAAGCGTCAGATACAGTTCAAGGGCTTCGATGTTCTCGGGGGAGTTCACATGGGGATGTCCGTTTTCATCCAGGACCTCGCCGCCGTTCGACCAGAAGAGAGCGAGGATCCGCTTGTAGACCCGATGTTCGTCGTTAACGGCGGCACCGAAACCGAACCGTGAGGGATTCGCGTCCTTGAACTTCGTGGTGACCTGTTCTCCCGCCCCCAGAACGTCATCCCATGTCCCGAACGTATCGGCCTGAATTCCTGCCTCTTTCAGCAACGCCCTGTTGACGTACATCGCCTGCGTGCCGACAAACCACGGGCGGGCGTAGACCTTTCCTTCCCACGTCCCTGGAGTCAGGAACTCTTTCGGGAACCTTCCGATCGAATCTCCCGGCATCGTTGACAGGTCAAGCAGAACACCTTCAGAGGCGAATTGCGCCACCCAGTCGCTCCCCAGTTCGATCACATCCGGAGCCTCTCCCGAGTTGAACATGGAGAAGAGCTTGTCCTTTCCGTTTCCCCAGTTCATATCGATCAGTTCCACCTTGATGCCGGGGTTCTTCTCCTCGAACTCGGCAATCCGCTCCTGAAGCAGACTTTTCTGCGTCGGTTCCGACCAGAAGTGGGCGAAGCGAAGGTTCACCTGGCCGGTCTCTTCCCCCTCCCCGCCTCCGCAACCGGCGATCAGCAATGCAATGAGAAGTGAAAAGAAGGGGACGATTGATCGGAAAATACTGAAGTTGGTCATGCTTGAGATTACGTTAAGTGTTCCTGAACCGGGATCAATCTACGAATCACGGGCAAACAGAAGAAAGGCGTCTCGGGAATCGTTAACGATTCGAGAGACGCCTTGAACTTCATCACATCGTCGTTACGAACGACCGTGACACTGCTTGTACTTCTTGCCGCTACCGCACCAGCAGGGATCGTTCCGTCCCACCTTCGGCTCTTCGCGGACAACCGTCGTCACCGTCGAGGCCCGTTGCTGCGAAGCCCCTCCGGTCTGGCCGGTCGCCGCAGCCACATTCGGATCGACCGCTCCGCCCCCTCCCTGCATTCCCATATTCGTTGCGTCGTTGTGGTTGTAGCTCAGGCGTCGCTCTCCCTCTCCTCCCCGTTCCTCCTCGGCCAGTCGATCCCGTTTCGTCGGATAGAGTCCGCGTCGCCGCCGTTGCGCACGGTTCGGATCGGCCTGCGTCTGCGGTGCTTGCGGGAAATAACGGAAGGCGAACGAAGCGATATCGGCATTGATCTCGCCGATCAGCTCCACGAACATCTCGTAGGCCTCCTTCTTGTATTCGACCAGGGGATCGCGCTGACCATAGGCCCGCAGACCGATCGCCTGTTTCAGATCATCCATCTCGCGGAGATGCTCGCGCCACTTCTCATCGATCACGTGGATCACGGCATAGCGTTCCAGATTCGCCATGAAGTCGGCACCGAGGTGTTCCTCTTTCCGCCGGTAGAACTCGCGTGCGGTATTAACGATCTTCTCACGCACCTCATCCCGTCCCACACGCTCGGCCTCCTCGGCCGTCTGCACATCGATATCGATCAGGAGTTTTGTCCGGATCTCGTCGAGCACCTTCGGCATCTCTTCCGGGAAATACTTGTCGAGCGTCCGGTCGGTGAAGTCATCGACATACTCCATGACCTCTCCCTTCATCCTCTCCCCCATCAGGGCGTGACGCCGCCGGTCGTAGACCACCTCGCGCTGCTGATTCATTACGTCATCGTACTCCAGCAGTCTCTTGCGGATCGAGAAGTTATTCTCCTCCACTTTCCGCTGTGCCCGTTCCACCGCCTTGTTCAGCATCGGCGCTTCCAGCACCTCGTCGCTTGCGCCGAAACGGTCCATCCACTTGGTCACCCGCTCGCCGCCGAACAGCCGCATCAGGTTATCTTCCAGAGAGATGAAGAACTGCGAGGAACCGGGGTCTCCCTGTCGCCCGGCACGTCCGCGAAGCTGCCGGTCGATCCGGCGGGACTCGTGTCGCTCGGTGCCGAGGATGTGAAGCCCGCCGACTTCCTTGACGCCCGGACCCAGCTTGATGTCGGTGCCGCGACCGGCCATGTTCGTGGCGATCGTCACCGCCCCTTTCTGTCCGGCCTTTGCCACCACCTCGGCCTCGCGATCGTGCTGTTTGGCGTTGAGAACCGAGTGGGGGATCTTCGCCCGTTGCAACATCCGACTGAGCGTTTCGGAGACCTCCACAGAAGTCGTTCCGACCAGGACCGGCTGTCCCTTTTCGCGGCGCCGGATAATCTCCTCGGTCACTGCGTTATACTTTCCTCTCTTCGTTCTGAAGATCAGATCGTTCATGTCATCCCGGGCAATCGGGCGGTTCGTCGGGATCACCACAACATCCAGCTTGTAGATCTCCGCAAACTCCGTCTCCTCGGTCTCGGCCGTGCCGGTCATACCGGCCAGCTTTCGGTAAAGCCTGAAATAGTTCTGGATCGTGATTGTGGCAAACGTCTGCGTATCCTTTTCGACCGTCACCCCTTCCTTCGCCTCGATCGCCTGGTGCAGTCCGTCGGAGTACCGGCGTCCCTCGAGGATACGTCCGGTAAACTCATCGACAATCTTCACCTTGTTGTCCTGCACCACGTACTCTACGTCGGTCTCGTAGAGAGAGTAGGCGCGCAGGAGCTGGGAGATGGTGTGGATCAGCTCGCTCCGTTCGGAGTAGAGCTGCATCAGTTCATTTTTCTTTTCGCGGATAGCCTCTTCCTGTACTTCCTCACCATCCTCCCGTTCCAGCATACTCAGTTCGGTGGCGATGTCCGGCAGCGTAAACAACTCCGGATCTTCACCGGCCCCGGCAAGGGCAGCCCGTCCCTTGTCGGAGAGGTCGATCGTGTGCTGCTTCTCGTCAATGGCAAAGTAGAGATCGTCGTCGATCTCGTGCATCCGCGCCCCCTTGTCCCGCAGATACTCCATCTCCGTCTTCTCCATCAGCATCTTCACCCCCGGCTCCTGGAGCATCTTCAGCAGCTTCTTGTTCTTCGGCATGCCGCGATGGGCGCGAAGCAGGTGGACACCGGCCTGGGCACGCTCCTCGTCTTTTCCCGAAGCCAGAAGACGCTCGGCATCGCCGATCATCTTGGCGATCTCCCGCTGCTGGAATTTCACTACCCGCTCCACACGGGGATTCATCTGGTT
>CBFGQN010000215.1:0-6844 GCA_965650895.1 uncultured Ignavibacteria bacterium
CCCCCTTTCAGGTCGATCGTCAGATACCGGCTTCCCTTCCCCATACCGCGGAAGATGTTCCGGTCGTACTGTCCGGACCTGAGACTATAGGTTGTGGAAGTCCGGTTGAAATCCGAATCGAACGTCGTGACCGAACCGAGTCCCAGTCCGCCGAGACTGAAGCCGAGTCCGAGGGAAAGCACTTCGGTGTCAAAGTAGCGTCCGGTAAGTCTGATACCGGGAAGGGGTTCCACAACGGCTCCGGCACTCCATGCGGCATCATCCAGATTATCCTTCTCCCGCCACGTCGCATCGCCGAAGACCGTCAGGAACTCGTTTCCGAGCGGCCGGGCCGAGAGCTCCACCGTCCCGTTACGTCCGCCGCCGCTGAAGGCGAAGGCACCGCTGAGACCGAGCGACACATACTTGTTCGGTCGCGACAGAATACCGAGCGTCATGTGATTCCGGCGTCCGAGCGTACTGTCATCATCGCCGCTCGACCAGCCGTAGCCGATGCCGAACCCGCCGCTGCGGTCACCCCCGGCAATGGTAATCCGGTAGTCGGTAACGGAAAAGCCCCCGGTCTTGTCGTGAATCATGCCGAAGCCGAAGCCGGGCGATCCTGCAAAAAGCCCCCACCGGTTGAAACTGTTCCAGTCACCGCCGCCGTCCGACCAGATCAGCTCCAGATCGGATTTGTCCAGCGGAGCAAGCATCGCCGGATTGGCAAAACCGTAGAGTCCGTAGCGGAGCGCCCCCGGGGCGGACATCTCCAGTTCGGCAAGGGAACGGTAATCGGGGAAGGGTTGACCTTCCTGTGCGACAAGTTCGATCACGGAGAGAAAAAGAAACAGAAAGAGGCACGAAAGTCTCTTGAGGATTGCCATGAGAACCACCGGATTCGTGTGTGAAGGATACCGCGTCGATTCGCATCAAAAATACTTCACCGACGAGGTAAAACAAACCGCCCTCCCCGCATATGCGAAGAGGGCGGGCGTTCGTTCAGATGGTATGTCACCGATCCGTACTGTCTATCGCGAAGGATTGACGACGACGTACCCCACACGAATCTCTCCGTTGTTGACGGCCGGCACCGGGCCGAGGGCACGCAGATCGATCGTCAAATCAAATGAACCGTCCTGGCGATTGGTCACCACAGTGGTGGACGTCAGCGTGCCGTTCTGGAAGAGCGTGAGAAGATCCTCCAGCACATCCGTATCGGCAATACTCAGAACCTGGGTAAGGACGATGCTCTCCGGCGTGACGTAGCGGTTGTTCACCGTCAGTGTCGTGTTGAAGACGGAGGCGCCGAGCAGACTGTTGACGCTTGTGCCGAGCGTCGGCGCACCGAGAGGCGTACCGAGCGTGTTCAGCACACCGACAAGGGCACCGGCCAGAGGGGAACTGTTGGCCAGGCTGAGATTGAACTCGATCACCCCGCTCGGCCCTTCAGCCGAATATGCCGTTCCGGCGGCTCCTCCCTCCACCACTGTATAACCCGTTCCGGTTTCGGTGGTCCGCCCCATTGTAAACTCGCCGTCGTTAAGCTGCAAGGCCACGTTTGTCTCTCCGGCAGTCGTGTTGCCGTTCCCCGTCGCCAGAATTCCGATCGTTCCCGTATTTGTCGCCGAGCCGTCGGTTGCGCGTCCCCAGATGCCGATCACCTGATCGGTCGTCGCTCCGGAAGCCGTTCCGCGGATGGCGAAATCTTCATCCGTTGTTGATGCCGTTGTAATGTCCATGCTCGGAGCTCCGCCGGGAACGGTCCAGGCGGGAACGCCGCCGACAATGGTCAGAACCTCACCGTTCGCTCCAACGGGAAGTTCCGCCGGATTGTTTCCGGCATCCCCCACCCACAGACTTCCCTCGGTCAGCGTTGCCGCACCGATCAGCGAGTTGATCGTCCGCGTCTCCAGCGTACCTCCGTTCGAGGTCACTACCTCCGTCGCCGCGCTCCCGGTCGGCAGGTTGTCGAGAACCACCCCGTCGAATGTCGGCGTCGCATCGGTGTGGATATCCTGCGGCAACGACAGCGTCACCGCGCCGGTCGCTCCCGAGACGTTCACCTGGTTCGGCGTTCCGGCCACCGAGGTCACTCCCGTGTTCTGAAGGTTCAATGTCCCGCCGAGCGAAACCGAAGCATCGCCCGACAGACCGGTTCCGTAGGCAAGATTGATCGAACTGTTTGCAAGCTCACCATTGTCGACCGAACCGGCCGGCAGCGTCACCGTTGCTCCGTTTACCGTCAGGTCACCACCAACGACGACATCCCCTGTTGTCGGATCCATCGTCACCCCCGTGTTCTCCACCCACATCGTTCCATTCCAGACCAATGTCGTGTTCGGCGTCGTCCCGCTCGGAAGGACGTTGACCATCTGCCATGAGGGGGCTCCTCCGCCATCGATCTGCAGGACCTGTCCCGGCGTTCCAACCGGAAGTTCCGTCGGATTGTTTCCGGCATCCCCCACCCACAAACTTCCCTCGGTCAGCGTTGCCGCACCGATCAGCGAGTTGATCGTCCGCGTCTCCAGCGTACCTCCGTTCGAGGTCACTACCTCCGTCGCCGCGCTCCCGGTCGGCAGGTTGTCGAGAACCACCCCGTCGAATGTCGGCGTCGCATCGGTGTGGATATCCTGCGGCAACGACAGCGTCACCGCGCCGGTCGCTCCCGAGACGTTCACCTGATTCGGCGTTCCGGCCACCGAGGTCACTCCCGTGTTCTGAAGATTCAAGGTCCCGCCGAGCGAGACCGAAGCATCGCCCGACAGACCGGTTCCGTATGCGAGATTGATCGAACTGTTCGCCAGCTCACTGTTATCAACCGAACCCGCCGGCAGCGTCACCGTCGTCCCGTTGACCGTCAGGTCACCACCGACGACGACATCGCCGGTCGCCGGGTCAATCGTCACCGCCGTGTTCTCCACCCACATGCTCCCGTCCCACACAAGCGTTGAGTTCACCGTCGTTCCGGTCGGCAGCAGATTCACCGACTGCCACGCGGGGAGTCCCCCTCCGTCAACCTGCAGAACCTGACCGGACGTTCCGGGAGGGAAGGAAGCCGCCTCTCCGGCTGCGTCCCCCACCAGAAGATTTCCCTGAGGCAGAGGGAGTGTCGGCAACGTTGAGAACGTGACGCTTCCGTTGAAGTCCGCCCCCCCGTTTACTGTGAGCATATCGACCGCAAGATCATCCGACCAGACCGGAGGAAGTCCGGCTCCCTGAGAAGTCAGCACTTCCCCGGCATCGCCGGGATCTCCGTTCAGCCGGAACGCACCGCTGATGCCGAATCCGCCGCCATTGGCCGGAGCGTAGAGCCGAGCCTGCTCCTGACCATTGGTTGCGAGAACCACATCGACATCATCCGTCGAGCCGACGAAGTCCCCTCCGGTTCCGTCCCACGGCGTGGTACCGGCATTTCCGGAACGGAGCCAGGCATTCTGAACCAGCACATCACGGATCGTACTATCGGTCAGAACCCGTACCCAGGCCGGATCCGACGGTGTGCCGTAGTTGTACTGGATGGTTGCCGAGCCGGACTCGAAAATCGTCAGTCCGGTTGCGGGACTCGGGATCGCGTCCCGTTGCGACTGGGTCAGTCTGGGGAGAAGCAGGCCTTTCTGCGTGGAGTTTATATCAAGGATTGCAGAGGGGTCAGGGGAAAGGGTTCCGATGCCGACATCACCTTCACTGTCCGTCAGCGGCTGGGTGTTTGCATTCCGGACAAGAAGCAACGCAGCCAGCACGACAAGGCCGGAACGTAGCGAGTGTTTCATGGGATACCTCACTTGCTATTATGAATATTATAAAGAGACCACACACCGAGATGGCGTCATACGGATACGGATCCATGAACACTCTGGATTGCGGACAGCATACCTGTCCGAACTGACTCAATGCCGGAACTGATCGGGAAAGTCGGGAAGTTTTCCACCTTCTTCCCTGAGAAGCGGGATAAAAGCGGAATTGCTTTCGGTAAGAAGCATGAAGGTTCTCGAGAATCCACAGCCGAACCGGAATCAAACAGTTTTCCGTATGGAGCACAAAACCGTGCAGATGGAGTATCCAGGTCTTTCTCCATCATCTGCAACGTTCACGGGGTCGCTTTGGTTAGCAACCAACGGAAAAGCCGAATTGTTCCCGGACGGAATATTCGGGAGATGGACGTAAATTGACCGGGGTCTGACGGATAGGGCGGAACTCCGTCCGCAAAGCTCAGAAAGCGTGTGCAGAACCGGTACGTACCGGGCATATCAACGAGAGATATTCACCGATCCGGCTATGAAGCCCGCAAAACCCACATCTCCACCTGCCTTTGTCTTTTACCTCCTCCCGCTTCTCCTCCTGGCCGCCTATCGTCTTCTTCTTCCCGGTTATCTCTGCGACGACGCCTACATCAGTCTGCAAACCGCCGCCCACCTGGCTCAGGGACAGGGTTTCGGCTTCAATGCCGGGGAAGCCGTCTACGTCACGACAAGTCCGCTCTGGGTGGTGCTGCTGGCGGGAGCTCGGGTGATCACCGGTGATGTCGTCACGGCCGCTTCCATTCTCGGCTTTCTGTTTGAAGCCGGAACACTCCTGCTGATGGTCCGGCTGGGAGAGGAGATCACCGGGAAGAAGATCATCGGGACGACCGGAGCGGTTCTCCTCTGCGTCAATCCGGTCTTCATCATCACCAGCGGAAGCGGGATGGAAGTGTCTCTCTATCTCTGCACGATCCTTCTCTCCCTCCTCTTTCTGTTGAAAAGAGATTATATCCACGGTCTGATCGTTGCGGCGGCTGCGGTCTGGGTCCGGATCGACGGTGTGCTCCTCCTTGCGGCGGCAATCCTCTGGACGCTCTTCGATCTGTGGAGACAAGCCAGGCAACCGGAATGGAAGGCCGCCGAAAACCGAAGGCTAACGGTTCCGAAACTTCTGATTCCTCTGTCGATTCTCGGCGGGTACGTTCTCTTCGGACTCCTCCTTTTCGACACGGCGATCCCGACCAGCGTGCAGCGGAAAGGGATGACCTCTTCTTCTCCCCTTTCGGGAGAATGGCTCCTGGGTGCGTGGCGGACCGGAAGGGAATTTCTGAAAGTGGTGATCGGCAGAAGCGGTTACTGGATCACCGGACTCTCACCCCTGATTCTCACGGTTCCGTTTCTCCTGTACGGCGGATGGAAAGCGTTTGCCGAAAGAAACCGGAAGATGGTCCCCCTGATCCTTTTCACTCTCATCTATATCGCCGGATTTGTCGGAAGCGGAAGTGAGTATGCCCGGCATTTCCCCTGGTACTTCGTGCCGATCCTGCCGACGGTCGCTCTTCTGACGGCGTTCGGATTTGAACGAAGCTTCCGGGGATTGATCACAAGTCGTCCCGGACTGCATCGATGGGGAGTTCCTCTCTCTCTCTTTCTGCTCCTTCTCTGGGGGGGAGTCAATTTCCCGGCAATCCATCACAGTCAGGAACTGCTCCTTGCCGGAGGGGACGGACCGGGGGAACGGGAACGGGTCTACGGAGCGGGAGCCGTCTGGATCGGACGGTATCTTCCGGAAGATGCGGTTGTCGCCGGAAATGAAATCGGTGCGCTCGGATTCTTCCTTCCATCGAACATCCATGTGCTGGACATGTACGGCATTCTGCGGCGCCCCGAAGACCTGGAACGGTCCTGGATCGATATGGTCAGAGAGAGACGACCGGAAGCGGTGCTGGTCCGGGAGAACTTCGAGAACCGGGAGGAGATCGAGCGGGAGATGCCGGGGGAATACCGCTGGCACAGGTTCAGAACGCTTGACATCGGATTGCGGACCGATCTGGCTCCGGCGATTGAATCCCATCTCGACGAACTGCCGGAGATCTACGACACCCTGAACCTTCACGCCGAACCCACCCCCCGCTGATCCCGATCTCCGCCGCCACGCCCCCCGCTTCTCCCACAACCCGTATCTTCGATATTCATCAATCGAAAATCGTCAATCGAACTTCCCCCGTTCTCCCCCTTCAACATTCGCAAATCGTCAATCGAAAATCGAACTTCACAACTACCGGATGCCGCATCTCCTCCTCTTCAACAAACCCTATCACGTCCTCTCGCAGTTTACCGACGAAGAAGGGCGACAGACGCTGGCCGACTACATCGACTTCCCCGGCGTCTACGCTGCGGGACGACTCGACTACGAGAGCGAGGGATTGCTTCTGCTGACCGATGAGGGTTGGCTGCAGAAGCTGATCGCCGATCCGCGGCACAAACTTCCGAAGACCTATCTGGTGCAGGTGGAAGGGATACCGACGCCGGACGTCCTGAAGCGACTGGAGGAGGGGGTGGAGTTGAAGGACGGCATGACGCGACCGGCAAAGGCGACACTGATTTCGGCTCCCGATCTCCCACCGCGCAACCCGCCGATCCGCGAACGGAAGAGCGTGCCGACATCGTGGATCCGGCTGGTGCTCCGGGAGGGACGGAATCGTCAGGTCCGCCGGATGACCGGCGCGGTCGGCCACCCGACGCTCCGGCTTGTGCGGCAGAAGATCGGTCCGTGGCGACTCGGCAACCTGCAACCGGGAGAGTGGGTGGAGCTCCCCTGTCCGAAGGATGAGCGGGAGTTCCGGAGAATGGTCAGGTAGGCTTTCGGGGCCTTCCTTCATGTACCTTTAAGTCAATCTTTCTCCTCGTTCTATCGGGCCACAAAGAGAATGAAGAGAAGACCGGCAACCTCACCGATAGTGCCGGAGAAGACCAATACGGTTACCTTGATCTCGTCAGCCCGACAGTGTTCATGTACAGTAAAAGGCAAGAGCCATGTTGACTGATTATATAGCCGCGGCAATGCGGACTGCACGCTATGAGTTGCTTGAGAACAAATCATTCTACGGAGAGATCCCCGG
>CBFGQN010000216.1:0-6830 GCA_965650895.1 uncultured Ignavibacteria bacterium
CTTCATGCCCGGCGGAGGCCTTCTGAAGTATCGTTTCCTGATCTGGAATCTTTTTCTGGCATGGATTCCGTTCGGGGCCGCTCTCCTTGCCTACGAGATGCACCGTCGCGGAAAGAAGAGAGTGGTGATTGCCGTTCTGGGAATCTTCTGGCTCCTTTTCTTTCCGAACGCTCCCTACATCGTTTCGGATCTTGTTCATCTCGGCAAACGTTCGTACCGGCCGGACAGTCTGGCTTACTGGTACTATCTGGTCACGATCACCACGTTTGCCTGGACCGGGCTTCTTGTCGGCTTCGCCTCGCTCTATCTGATGCAGACCATTGTCCGCGAACGGATCGGCAGGGTGATCGGCTGGATGTTTACTTTTGCGGTTCTCTTCCTGGGGGGATTCGGCATCTATCTCGGCCGGTTCCTGCGATGGAACAGTTGGGACGTTCTTCACAGACCTGACGGACTGTTTATGGATATCCTTGACCGTCTGATGAATCCCTTCGAGCACGTCGAGACGTGGGGGATTACCTTCCTGTTTGCCGGAATGATGATTCTCCTCTACGTCGTGATGTACGGCTTCCTGATACTGGTGCGGGAAGGTCGGGAGGAGTCGCAACGCATCGAACAAAAGAGTCTGTTAACCACACATCAAGCATAATCTGAACAATGCCCTACAACGTTTCTGTTCTTGGAACCGGTTATGTCGGGATCGTCACCGGCACCTGCTTTGCCGAGACCGGCAACAGTGTCGTCTGTGTCGATATTGACCCGAAGAAGATTGAAATGCTCCGCAGGGGAGAGGTGCCGATCTACGAGCCGGGACTCGATCTGCTTCTGGAGCGGAACATTCGCGAAAGGCGGATCAGCTTCACACTCGATCTTGAAGAGGGAGTGCTGAACTCCGAGGTCATCTTCCTCTGTCTGCCGACTCCTCCGGACGAGGACGGATCGGCCGACCTGAAGTATGTCCTGGAGGTGGCCGAACAGATCGGAAAGATCCTGCATGAACATCCGGAGGCGGGATATAAAATCCTGGTCGACAAGAGTACCGTTCCCGCCGGAACCAGCGAAAAAGTCCATGCCGCCGTCCGGAAGGCGGCCCCTGATGCCGAGTTCGACGTCGTCTCGAATCCGGAGTTCCTGCGCGAGGGGCGGGCGGTGGAGGACAGCATGAGGCCGGAGCGAATCGTTGTCGGGACGTCGTCGGAGCGGGCACGGAAGGTGATGGTCGATCTCTACGAACCGTTTGTCCGGAGCGGCAATCCGATCCATATCGTCTCCGAGCGGAGCGCCGAGGTGGCGAAGTATGCGGCGAACTCCTACATCGCCATGCGTATCTCCTACATCAACGAGATGGCGAACTTCTGCGATGCGGTCGGGGCAAACGTCGACGAGGTCAGGGCGATTATGGGATCGGATTCCCGTATCGGAAAGCGGTATCTCTATCCCGGCGTGGGGTATGGCGGAAGCTGCTTCCCGAAAGATGTCCGGGCGATCCTGAAGACCGCCGAAGAACACGGGGCGCAACTGCGCATCCTCTCCTCGGTCGTCGAGGTCAACCGAGAACAGCCGTTCTTCTTTACCCGGAAAATTCTCGACTACTTCAACGGTTCGGTTGCCGGGAAACGGTTTGCCGTCTGGGGGCTCGCCTTCAAGGCGAACACCGACGACGTGCGGGAGTCGCCGGCATTCGGCGTCATCGATCCGTTGCTGGAAGCCGGAGCGACGATTGTGGCGTATGATCCGGAAGGAATGGAGGGAACCCGCAACCGTTACGGCGATCGCATCGAGTACGGCAACGGCATGTACGAAACGGTGAAGGGGGCCGATGCCCTGCTGGTGCTGACCGAGTGGAGTGAGTTCAGAAGTCCGGATTTTGGGCGACTGAAGGAAACGCTGAACGAACCGGTGATCTTCGACGGACGGAATCTGCTCTACGGTCCGGACGTTGTCGCGCTCGGCTTCCGGTACTTCTCGGTCGGCAGACCGCTTGAGGCATGAGGGAGAGGGGGATAGTCCTCTTTCAGTTCAATTATCGGCGCAGAACTTTTTTTGTGAAGATCCCGCCTTCGGTCCGTATCTGCAGCAGGTACGGACCGGGGGGGAGCGAAGATGTGGAAAGGCGCACGGTTTGCCTACCCGATCCTGTGGCCGCTTTCCGTCCGAGCGGATCGTAAAGGACGAGATCGATATCCCCTTCTCCGCCGACTTGAAGGACATCCCGAAAGATTGTCGGAGCCGAAAAGGGGAGCGTCGCGGAATCAGGGCCGATCCGGACCGACGAAAAGCCGTCGACCGCACCGAGGATAACCAGATCATCGATCAGCACGCCTTCGAGTCGGGGACCGGGAGGAGGAGTCTCCATGACCATCCGGAGAAGGATTTCGTCTCCGGCATATTCGTCGAGCGAAATCGTGTACTGCTGCCACGAAGCATGTTCTCCCCGCATCTCGGTCCGTTCATCCGATGAACTCTCCCTCGGTTTCTGCAGGAACTCCCCGTCAACCGGATGCCAGACTCCTTCGTCCGCCCGACCGATCTCGATCCGCAACCTGTGTCCGATCCCGGCGATCTCCGCACGTGCGGCAAACCGGAGATCGACCGCATCGTATCCGACAAGCGAAACCGGATCGGCAAGTTCGATGATGTTCGGAATGCCCGAGAGAGCATACGGTTCGTATGGACTGTCGGCCAGAACGCGGCCCCGCTCGTCGTCGTTCTGTGTGTACCACAAATCGGGGTCCCACTGTGAGAGACTCTCCTCGTAGGTATCGGCAAGGAGCGTATCGACCGAGTGGAAGATCATCGTCACCGTATCGATCCGGAGCAGTCCGGCGGCATGAAGTTGAACCGCGACCTTCCTCCGCGCCTCTCCGGCGAACGTCAACTCGAAGGGAAGAGGGAGCCGGACGGTAGCGGACGTGCCCGGTGCAAGAGGAGGGAGAGGGGCGTTGATGTCGGAAAAATCGGACAGGAGTATCTGCATTTCCGAAGGGGTCGCCTCCACGCCGGAATTCGTGATGCGCAGTTCGAGAAGCGATTTTCCATCCGCCTCGACGAGATGTTGGTCGGTAACGAAGGAGGATGGTCCCGCCATCCATGCCGCCGCGATGTGGGCCGGAAGTATCTCCCGACAGAGAGGAGCGATGCGTTCCGGAGCGGGCCAGAAGCCGTCTTCCTCCGAGCCGATCTCCGGTGCCCAGGCAAGCGCGTGTGTGTCGTTCGCACCATTTCCCTCCACCATCCATCTCTCGCACGAGCCGCTGACTTCCGATCCGACGGCGACCAGAGGACTCCCCTGCGCGTAGCCGTTCTCCCGAATCAGCGAGCGGGCGGCAAGATAGTGTTGAGCCGTTTCGTCCGCCCCCTCTTCGTTCAGGTGGATCAGCAGGCGGCCGAAGGAGTGGTTGTTCAGAAGAATCCGGATCCCGTTGTCACGAACAAAATCCCGGATCGCTCTGGTCTCCGGTTCGGAGAAGGGGGCTTCTCCCCGATAGAAACCGGAGGTGGGGAGATCGCTTGCTCCGTCGGGGGGGGTGCTCCAGTTCTCCTGCGGACCGTAATTCCGGTTCAGATCGATTCCGTCGACGCCTCCCCGATTCTTTCTCCAGAGACCTCCCCCTTCAGGAAACGTCGTCAGGTTGTACTGATAGCCGTCCGGGTTGACCATCGGTACAAACCAGAGGAGGCGGTTGTTCAGGAGCGAATCGATTTCGGGAGATTCCCCGGAAGATTCAAGCAGATGCCACATCGCGTAGACGATTGCCATCATCCCGATCGGTTCGCGCGCGTGGTGGAGTCCGGTGAAGAGAACGGCCGGGGTGTTGAGCGTGTCGGCTGCGCGGGTGATCCGGATGCCCCGGATGTCTCTCCCCTCAACACTTTTGCCGATCGTCCGGATATCCGAAACAAGGTCAGGATAGAGTGTCCGCATCCGGGTCAGTTCCTCTTCAAGTTCGGCAAGCGTGTAGTAGCCGGCAACGCCCCCGAGACGGAAGTTCTGCGGAGCGGTCTGCGCTCCATCTGTCCCCTGCACCTTCGGCTCCTTCTCGTTCCTTTCCTGAGCGCGGTCGACATACCACTGTTGAAGGTCCTCGACAAGAACCCGAACGTTGTAGCCCTGACTTCGCAGAGAGTTGACGTCCTCGCGGGTCAGAACTGTCGTCATCTGCTGTCGGTCGGAACGGGAGAGCGTGTGGGGATCGAACGAGGGAAGTCGTTGCAGGACCGTTGCAAGGGATGTATCGGAGGTGTCCGGCGCCGGATCGGCAATGCTGACCTTCATATAGACCGACTGCTGTCCCCGCAGCGGCAGGGTGAGGAGAAGCAGGGGAATTGCGACGGCGAGAAGCCGTATTCTTTGATGTTCGGAAAATCTCATTCTTCGTCCCGTATCGGTCTGTCGGCTTCAAGATGGAAAGTTCGGCTGATACATACAATGCAAATTACCGGTCGAAAGGGATTCCTTATCTTCGTCGCTTTACGCAACAGACCGGAGGCGTGCGCAACGCCGTCCGGTAACGTCAACATCGAATCGAAGAATCGGATATGCCTGAACATATCATCGTGACGAAGCACGAGGGGAAGATTGCAACCGTGGGGTTGAACCGACCCGACGTTCTGAACGCGCTGAATCTGAAGCTGATGGTGGAGCTGGTGGAAGCTCTGGAAGAACTTGAAGGGGATCCTGAGGTTCGCTGTATTGTGATCCACGGTAGCGAACGTGCGTTCGCTGCGGGGGCCGACATTACGGAGATGGCAGAGGCTACGTCGGCCGATATGCTTTTGCGGGATCAGTTCACGCGGTGGGATCGTATCCGCCGGATCAAGACGCCGGTGATTGCGGCGGTCTCGGGCTTTGCTCTGGGGGGAGGATGCGAGTTGACGATGATCTGCGATATGATCGTCGCCAGCGAGACCGCGCGGTTCGGTCAGCCGGAGATCAATATCGGCATCATGCCGGGGGCCGGAGGGACGCAGCGACTGACCCGGGCGGTCGGCAAGGCGATTGCGATGGAGATGGTTCTGGCCGGACGGATGCTGACGGCCGAGGAGGCGATGGCCTTCGGACTTGTCAACAGGGTGGTGCCGGTCGAGTTCTATCTGGAGACGGCGATGAAGCTTGCCCGCGAGGTTGCCTCACGCCCTCCGATCTCCGCCCGGCTCGCAAAGGAATCGGTCCTGAAAGCCTTCGATTCCTCTCTGCAGGATGCGCTGGAACTTGAGCGCAAGAACTTCTACCTTCTCTTCTCAACCAACGATTCCCATGAAGGAATGAAGGCGTTCATGGAGAAGAGAAAACCGGAGTTCAAGGGGAATTGACGACAGGAGTTGCAGGGCCGTCGACGGAAATGATCCTGTCGTGCTCTTCCGGCTTCGTGCTCTTTGTGCCTTGGTGGTGGCGTATTTCCGATCGATCATGCACCGGAGCGAATGGATGGGCCGCAGGCTCCCCGATCAAAGTTTGCCCCTTAATCTTTTAGCATGTTCCATTATTACTGTTGAATGGCTACCGTGGATCTGGAGACTATACTTTTCGAACTTGACTCGGGCGTGCTGACGCTGACGCTGAACCGACCCGACAGCTACAACGCCTGCAACGAGCAGTTGACGACCGATCTCCGCGCGGCGCTGAAAGAAGCCGAGAAGAACCCGGAAGTCCGGGCGATCGTGCTGACCGGAGCCGGAAAGGCGTTCTGTTCAGGACAGGATCTGAAGGAGGCTCCGGAGCCGGGGGCGCGCCGCTCGCTGGCCGATTCGCTGGTGCGGCGGTACAATCCGATCATCGGCAAGCTCCGTTCGATACCGAAGCCGGTGATCACCGCAATCAACGGTATTGCCGCCGGTGCCGGTTGTTCCCTGGCTCTTGCCGGAGATATGCGTCTGATGTCCGAGAACGCCTCCCTGCTTCAGGCGTTCGTCAACATCGGACTTGTGCCCGATTCCGGATCGTCCCATTTCCTGGCCCACACGGTCGGATATGCAAAGGCGTTCGAGATCGCGACGCTGGGGGAGAAGATCCCTGCCGACCAGGCTCTTGCGCTCGGACTCGTCAACCGTGTCCTCCCGGCGGAAAGCCTGATGGAGGAGACGCGGGATCTGGCCCTCCGCTATGCTCAGGGACCGACGAAGGCTTACGGCTACATCAAGAAGATGCTCCAGCGGGCCGAGCACACGTCCATTGAAGATGCGCTGGAATACGAAGTCTTCATGCAGGAGGCGGCCGGACGGACAAACGACTACGGAGAGGGGGTGCGGGCATTTGTCGAGAAGCGTAAGGCGGAGTTCAAAGGGAGCTGAAAATTCAAAAATGTTGGAGGTGTCCTGTCCCGAATGACTACCGGGTCATTTTTGAATTTGAATTTTGAATGGCTACTGAATCTTTTTGAATTTTTCATTTTTCATTTTGAATTGATTCCATGAAGTTTGGTGTTTGCGGTTCCGGTACGATGGGAGTCGGTATTGCCTATGCGGCGTCGGCTGCCGGTTATGACGTCGTCCTGTACGATCTGAACGAGGATGTCCTGGCGAAAGCTGTGAAGTCGATCGGCTCGTTTGCGGCGAAGGGAGTGGAGCGGGGGAAGATGACAGAAGAGGAGGCGAAGGGACTGGAGGGACGAATCTCGGCGACGACTGATCTTTCGGAGATGTCCGGAGCCGTCATTGTCGTCGAGGCGATTGTGGAGCGGCTGGATGTGAAGCGGGAGTTGTTCGCGACGCTTGAGGAGATTCTGGAGGAGGATGCGATCATCGCCACAAACACTTCTTCGATTGCCGTTACGGAGATGGCAAACGGACTGAAGCATCCGGAGCGTGTTGTCGGGATGCACTTCTTCAGC
>CBFGQN010000217.1:0-6824 GCA_965650895.1 uncultured Ignavibacteria bacterium
CCCAGGCTTCCATAACGCCGTCCGTCCAGCACAACGTAATTCGCCTTCAGGGTACCATCGTTATTCCACATCTTCTGTTCTCCCTCTTCCTCTCCCTCAACGTAGTTGAAGCTGCGGAAGAGCGTTCCGTCGGCATACCATTCCTGCAGACTCCCTTCGTGGAGGCCATCGGCGAAATGATATTCGAATTGCGGCGTTCCGTCCTCCCACCAACCCCGATGCGTTCCGACCTTTTTCCCTTCTTTATAGAATCGCTCTTCCATCTTCGATCCGTCGGGATACCATCCCTCGGCCTTTCCCTCTTCTTTTCCGTTGCGATAGGGGGTCACGGATTTCAGCGATCCGTCTTCGTAGCGTTCCACCAGATTGCCGTTCAAAGGAGCGTCGTGGAAGTAGAGAACGCCGTTCCGCTCACTGAGTTCCCTCTCTCCTTTCGCCGCTTCGACGCCGGAGCCGGCGGCCTGTCCGGAATCGGATGTTCCGGATTCCGAACAGGCCCCGAGGACCGACAGCAGGAAGAGTATGGCGATGTTCCTCTTCATTCCGATTCCTTTGGTGTTCATAGTTCACCCCTTTCCTACTGCGTTACCGTCCCCTTCGCCCCGTAGAACCCCGCTCCGTTGAGATAGGGATCGGCAGATGTGATGTGATAGTGATAGATCCCATCCGGATATTCGGCCGTCGGACCGAAGTGCCCGTGGTAATCATCCAGGTCGTCGTTGGTAACCACGTTGCCGTTCTCCTCAGGTCCGTAGACCGGGAAGCCGTCGAGCAAAAATCCAAGCAGTGCATCTTGCCCCCGTGTAGCCGTCAGATAGAGGGGCTCGATGTGGTAGTGATAGCCGCCGGACATCTGCGGATGGCCGTTGTAATGATCGAATGAATTGATCTCGTTCGTCAGCGGCGAATTGCCTGCGGCGTACTGGTTGTAGAACGGCACACCGTTCACCGAGATACCGATCGGTCCCATCGGTGTGGCGCTGTGATTCGGATCCTCGACCGGGTTCCGGGGAATCCGGAAGGTCAGGTTCTGCTCGCGAATCCGGTTCGGATTCAGATGAAATCTCGAATTGTCGCCGTTATACTCTTCATAGCGTTCGTCGCTCTGGTCGAAGTACGGACTCCCGTGATCGGGAACGCCGTTGGCCTTTACCACGATGAAGTTGCCGTCGAGGTAGACTTCCACGTCATCGATGAACTGTTCGTATCCGGGGGGCAACCCCGTTTCGTTGTTCTGATTGCCGGTATCGGTCGTACTGTCGTTGTTGTCGGTAACCACCCTCACCGGGTTGACCGGCGTGTTCTCACAGGAGATGAACTGTGCTGATATCAATATTGCAGCCAGCGGACTGCAGAGAACCATGCTGAAGTATCTCATAATGCTCTCCTCGGAATTTCTGGTGTCTGAAAAAAGTGAGGGCGTCATCCCTGCTCTCTTCATGTATGACGCCCTCTGTTCAGTTCCTGCCCCGTTCTCCGTGTTCCGAGCGGCCGACCCGGAGTCGGCTTAACGGATATTCGGAGGCGTTCCTCCGGTTCCCCCTTCACGCGCCCCCTCTCCTCTTTTTCCCTTCTTTCCTTTTCGTCCCTCACGCTTCGTCTTCATCTCCTCCAGTTGTGCCTTCTGCTCATCGGTCAGCAAAGCCTCCACCTGTGTACGCAGATCCTCGTGGGCTTCTCTCAGGCTCTCTCTGACTTCCTTCATCTGCTCACGTGTCGCCTGGGCTCCTTCCTTGTCGCCGCTCTTCATCTGTTCGCGGGCCTGTTCGTGCAATGTCTTCATCCGTTCGAGCGTGGCCGCATTATCCTCTTCAAACTGCTCGTGCAATGCCTTGATCTGTTCCTTCTGGGTATCGCTCAGGTCAAGTGCAGCCAGAGGGCCTTCCCCACGCGGTCCATGCTTCCCCTTGTCACCACATCCCCGTTCTCCCGGTTGTGCGAAGACCGTAGCTGTCAGAGCGATCAGGGCGACAAGCGTGCCGGTCATTATACGTACGCGTTTCATTGCGTTCCTCCTGTTGGTCTCATGGTTGGTTCGAGTTCATCTTCACTCTTGCAAGAGTCTGTCAGACTTTGCGAATTAGACAAGGGGTCCGGAAACCTTATTCCACTCCTCTCCCCTCAACATAAAGATTGCATGCGAAACGAATTTTCGTGCGACTTTTCGGTCGGGTTACCGAACCTACCGGTCAGCGGAAAAGCATCCTGAAAGAGAACCCAAAGAACCAACCGGAAATCATGGTAATGATGACAACAGGACGATTCGGCATCGCAACCTTGCCGCTGCTTCTCTTCTCCCTTCTGATCGTCGGATGCTCCACGCGCATCACGATGAGCGGCAAGGGACGAGAGGTTCAATCATTCGACGGCTATCCTCTGTTCACCTATGATCTGTCGGCCGACAGAACGGTCCGCTCCGGCTCCGAACCGCAGGCTCTCTTCTTCTACATCCAGGGTTCGGACTACGCGCCGGTGCTGAGCGAATCGGCGATGAACGCTCTGTCGAGTGCGGCGATTATGGGATGCCGGGTGATTGCCGCCGAGAAGCGGGGTGTGACCCGTGACTCAGTAGATATCGACACATGCCTGTACTACGCCTCGAAGGAGATTCGGATCAAGGACCATATGAGCGTCATCGACTTCTATCTCCGGGAAGCCCCGCCGAACGTTCCGGTAATTCTGATGGGGACCAGCGAGGGAGGAGACATTGCAGCCGAGGTTGCAGCCCGGGAGACGCGGATCACACATCTGTTGTTGATCGGAACCGGAGGGGGATGGACGCAGGAGAAAGAATTACGCCGTCTGATTGAAGCATCTCCCGGCTATCTCGGGTTGACGACGCCGGATGAGCTCGACTCGATCCTGGCGCAGATCGGGGAACGTCCGAACTCGCTGGAGCTCTGGGCCGGACACCCCTTCCGCCGCTGGAGCTCCTATCTGTTCGATCCGCCGGTCAATGCTCTTCTATCGGTCGACATCCCGATTTTCCTGGCCCATGGTGCCGACGACCACAGCGTCCCGGTCGGGTCGGCTCGGGAACTGGTGCGCATCTTCGAAGAGAAAGGGAAGGAGAACCTGACCTACCGGGAATATCCCGGAGGAAACCATCAGTTCCTGAGGGAAGACGGCGTATCAATCCTTCCACTGCTTGAAGTCGATCTGATCGAGTGGTTTGTTGACCGGGGGGTGCTGAGCGATTCGGAAGGAAAAATGTTTACCGGGCACGTGAGGAAAGCCCATCCCGAACTGTTCAAGCAGTAGAGAACTCCGGTTCTCCGTTATGCTACTATACTGTTCCGCTACTCCGCTCCCCGTTCCCGTATCCAGCGGACCATGTGGGGGAAGGGTTCGATGCCGTGAAGCGGAGCCTGCTTGTCGTCGTAGGTCATCCCGACCCACTGCAGCATCGGAACGCCGACGTAGCGCCCGGCCTGAAAATTCTCGATGAAGGCGTCTCCCCCCCCTTTGTATCCTCCTTCGTGAAAGACAATCGCCGGATCAAGCTCAAGATGAAGAAGGGCAGCCCACGACCAGGCGATCGCCATGATCTCCTCGGCCTGGTCCTCTCCCGCCGTGTTGAACTGATCTTCCCGCCGCTCCGGCGGCGCAACGGCGATGTGCCCCGCCTCGTGGAGGAGATCACCCGGATACAGAAGCTTTTCCTCGTCAACGACCAGCCCCCCACGATCCATCAGAATGCCGGGAAGGAACGTCGGCTCGGCAATCGTTGCGGACCGCACCTCAATGCCGATCCCGCGGATAAAGTCAACGATGCGTTGTGTTGTAGAGTTGTTGAACATGATCGATTGATCCACGCTATGTTATGTGCCGGTGATGTCTTCGCGGTCTCCCCTGCGCGAACAGGACCGGAAGATTTCAATCATACAGGGAACTCTGTGATTCTACAGGCTTCTTTTGCAGCAGAACCGACTGGAAGTAGAGACCTTTATCCTTGTCGGCAAGGCGATGGTCTTCTCTCTCAAGTATCACCGGTTTGAACCAGCATACATCAAAGACGGCAGATACCACCTGCTGCAGATGGGCATCGGAATAGAATGAGAAGAACCGCTGCGGCCTGTAGGAATCACGTTCCCAGATCCCTTCGTGGTCCCTGCCTCCGTGGATACCGATATAGAACAGTCCTCCCGGAGACAGTATGCGGTTGATGTTTCCCAGCAGAGAAGGCATCTCATCCTTCGGGATATGAAGCAGAGAGTTCATGGAGTAGACGGCATCGAAGGAAGCATCGGGAAAGTCCGCTTCGGCCATATCCATGAGACGGGCATCCACCCCCTTGCTTCGGCAGAACTCGACCATCTTCGGGGAAAGATCAACGGCAACAACATCGAGTCCGTTCTCCAGAAAGAACCGGCTGTCCTTTCCCGTACCGGCACCGATCTCCAGCACCCTCACCGTTCCCTCCTTCCTGAAGGTATCGAGGACAAGCATTCGCTCCTCAAGCTTCCAGTTCTGAAGAGCATCCCTCTCGCGCACGGCGGCATAGTGATCGTATACCAGAGCAAGGCTCCGTCTCAGTTCAGTCTGCATTCGCTGTAATGATCCGGTTGTTCAACGAGAATACCCAGCTTCATCTCCCCGACTCCAGGACCGTCAATACCGGCAGCCCTCTCCGATCACCCGATTCCGAATCCAGTCCGGCAACTCATCCTCAAATCCTCTCCACAAAAAACTCACAACTGCCCCCTCATAGCTCATAGCTGACTGCTCATAGCCAACCCCTCCCCCGTCACTTCTCATCCGCCGTCGGTCCGTAGATCTGCGGCACCGGCACATCCAGCAAACGCAGGTAAAGACTGAGTTGCCCGCGATGATGAATCATGTGGCTGATGCCGAAACGCCGGAGGACATCGGCTTTCGGACTGGTGAAGAAACGGTTCTCGCCGTGACGCAATGTCCAGGGTTCGCCGAGCGTCTCCTCGGTGGCATTTGCCAGAACGGCCCGCACCTCCTCGGCATTTCGATCGAACAGCTTCAACAACTCTTCCTTTCCCGGAAGACCTTCTCCCTTCTCCGGAGGGGGAGAAGCGGCCAGATCGAACTCGCTTTCGGCCAGCGTTATCTTCTGCCAGTAGAGGAGGTTGGTGATGTGAAAGGCAAGCGTCCCCAGAGAGTACGATTTCTCATGCGGCTTCCAGTCGAACCTCTCCTCCGGAACGCGCTCCAGCACACGGCGTGTAATCGCCAGTTCGTCCTCAAGATCGCCAAAGGCCAGGTGGGTTGATGTCAGCGTTGAAGCGGGAGTTTTTGTTGCATCCATTTGCCTGTTTCCGATTAGGGTTTGAAGTTCTGAAAGAATCCTTGCCAAATGTACGCATTCCTCGACATCTTTCTTTTGCTCGTTCACGGATCGCTGGTCATCTTCAACCTGATCGGATGGATCTGGAAAAAGACCCGGCGCGCTCATCTCTGGACGATTCTCCTGACGCTTGCCTCCTGGAGCCTGCTCGGCATTTTTTTCGGCTTCGGCTACTGTCCGCTGACCGACTGGCAATGGGACGTCAAGCGAAAACTCGGGGAGACCGGACTGCCGAACTCTTTTATCGAGTACTATCTGGATCGCATCACGCCCTTCGACTGGGAATCCGGAACGGTCGACGCGCTGGTGCTGGGTCTGACGCTGACGGCACTGGCGGCGGCACTGCTGGTGAACCTGCATGACTGGAGGAAGAGGAAACGGGCATCGTCTGTCTGAGGCCGGAGCCATTCAGGTCTCTCTCTCACTTCGCCGAAAGCGAGAAGACCTCATCGCCGTCGAGCAGTTCTCCTCCTCCGGTATAGAGGATGCGCTCGTCGCCGCGACGAACGACCAGGGGGAGAAGATCGCCGCGATTGAAGTACTGCACAATCTCTTCCTTCTCCCTGCTCCCCACTCTCAGCAGCACCTCATCGGCCCGGTTGTTCCGAAGCCGATTGTTCCAGTTGTTCAGGTTGATCGAAGTGGTGTAGAGAGAATTGGCGCCGATATGCTCAAGCTGCCGGTAGAGTCCGCCGTCTCCTTCGGTCACCAGCAACGCGTAGAGTTCGGGGATGAAGAATTCCTCGTGTGCCCGCTTCGCCACCAGCACGTTGACCTCGGCATTCGGCGTCATGCCGATCAGCAGTCCTGCATTTTCGATTCCGGCATCCCGCAGAGCAACATCCTCCAGCGCATCACCGTGCGTTGCATTCAGCCCCATCTCCTGTGCAGCCCGACAGTTTTCCTCGTTGCCGTCCAGAAGCGTCACCGGTCGGGAGCGGGCAAGTTCCCGCGCAAGAAGTCGGGCCACGGGACCGGCCCCGATAATCAATACCCCGTCCTTTCCGCGTGATGACCGGACAAGTTCGTTCCGTCGGCGGAGCCACTCGACTCCGAGCTTCAGGAAGACCGGAACGGTTGCGGTAGTGGAGATGGCCATGAAGACAAGGATGGAGAAGATTTCCTGCGTGATGATCCCGGCATTCAGGCCGATACCGGCAATCACGATCTCCACGGCGCCCCGCCCGTTCATTCCGGCTCCCACCGTCAACCCCTCCCGCCAGCCGTACCCGCTGGGGAGGTAGAAGAGCGCGGTTCCGAGAACCTTGCCGACGGTCGCCAGAACGATCACGATCAGAAAGAGATTCAGATCGGTCCGGAAGACATCGAAGGAGACCTGGAACCCGGCGGTGACGAAGAAGATCGGCGCAAGGAATCCGAGGGAGACATCCTTTACCAGACCGGTCAGTTCGTGGGAGAGCTTCCGCTCGGCGATCGCTTCGCGAAGAAGGAGTCCGGCGATAAACGCGCCGAGGATGCCGTGCAGTTCCGCAAGATGGGCGAGCTC
>CBFGQN010000218.1:0-6816 GCA_965650895.1 uncultured Ignavibacteria bacterium
ACTGCCGACCGTTTCCCCCTTTTCTCACTATAGAGGTCTCGGTTCAAATGTGATGTGAATGGATGGTCTCTGAAGAGAGATCACCTGTGCGGGAATAACCACAAAACACCATCCGCCGCGGCGGACACAAAGGATCACCCAGGGGGCTTCCTTCCCTGTATCGTACTTCAGGTGTCGACTCTATAACAGGGGATAAATCTTTCCCTTGTGCCGCAGGAAGTTTTGTACAATGTTTATGCTCACAAAGTATGAAACGAGGGAAGAAAATCGTCAGTGGGGGGAATCGTCAACCAATCACGGTATTCACCTGGCTCTCACACAACAGCAATGAAAGGAATGAAGTATATCGGTTCACGTTTCCGTACAAAGACATGGTGGTTCCGGCAGCTTCTGATGCTGCCGGTTCTTGTTCTTTCAATGGCCGGGACTCTTGCCGCCCAGAGTTTCGAGGGGGTCAGGGTTCTTCGGTCGGATGCTTCCGTCCTTGAACTGGAAGTTCGCCCGGAGGTGACCTGGGAGGAACTCCCGGGGGGGGAACTCCTGCCGCGCGTGAAGGGGGGAAGCGTTTTGCTGGACAGGGAGCCGGGAAGCCCGCTGGAGATCGGTATGGTTATTCCGGTCGGTCTTCCCCGTCCGGAGGGGACAAGCTTCGAGGTCCTTTCGGTGGAGTATGCCGAGCCGGTCTTCGGTCGTATTGCCCCGACGCCGACGATGGTGCGGGACGAACAGGGGATCTACGGCGAGGAGTGGAGGGTGAACGAAACGGCTTACGGCGGCTATGTGCCGGACTTCCAGGCGGCAGAGTTCCGTTATCGGGGGATTGCCCGGGGGCTGCATACCGGTGATGTCGTGATCGCTCCGGTCCGCTTTGTCGCCGGGGCCGGAAAGATTGAAGTGGTTGACCGGATACGCCTGCGCATTCGGTACGGCGGCGGGGTCAACTTCTCCGCCGGGGGACCGGGGGGGAACCGGATGATGCCGGGATTGCAGGCGTCGATCATCAACGGCGATCAGGCCGTCTCCTGGATTGCTCCCTCGACCGGACGACCGGCTCTTCGTTCCTCCGGCGTGCAGGCCGCCCGGGCCTGGTTCCGTGTGGAGACCGAGGGGGAAGGTCTCTACGAAATCCTTCCCGAAGATTTTGAAAAAGCGGGCGTCGATCCCGCTTCGGTAACCAATGTGGCGGTGTATGGCGGAGAGGGTGTTCCCCTTCCTGAAGAAGTCTCCGCAGCGCCGGACAACCGGATGAATCAGGTGCCGGTGATCGTCGAGCGGGATGGCGGACGGATCAGCCGCGTCCTCTTCTACGGTGTCGGGACGGTTGCCTGGAGATATGGCCGGCGGGGAGGAGGAGATACGATTGCCCGTCGTGTGAACAATCCCTACGTCAAGAACGCAAGCTACATCGTGGCGGTCGACGGAGACCCGACGAGGAACTTCCCGACGCAAAATTCTCCCGGCACGGCCACGGTCTTCCCATCCTACGGTATCTCGCATATCCTTTTTGAAGAAGAACTGAACAACGCCATTGCCCAGGGGAACAGCGGCAACGGCGGGGGGCGAGACTGGTTCGGCTCTTCGTTTATCGTCGACGGATTCCGACCCGAAGAGAAGCGGGTCTTTACGAAGGAACTGACCGGACTGGACCGCTCCTATCCGGTGACCTACCGGGTTCGTATGGCGCAGTATGCCCCGAACGGAAGCGGAGCCGCTTCGGTGGAACAGAACGGAACGTCTCTCGGTCCCTCCTTCTCGTTGCGATGGAGCGGAGGAGAAGGGTATACGGCCGGAGTGGTCGAGAAGCTCTATACGGTTGACGCCAACCAGATACCGGGAGACAACAGAAGTCTGCTCGGCATCTCTTACAGGAACAATGCCGATGCCACGGCCTATCTGGACTGGTATGAAATCCATTACGGACGGAAACTGGAGGCGACCGGTAACCGGATGATCTTCGAGTCGCCGACCGGAACCGGCATTGCGGAGTATCGCGTCAGCGGATTCAATACCAACAACCTGATCGGCCTGGATGTGACCGATCCTGTCAACCCGGTCAGAATCAATCCGGTCTCCTCCTCCGGCGGGGACTTCGTCTTCCGCGCCGAACTCTCCGGCGATCCCCTGGTCCGTCGCAGCTACTTCATCGGCTCGCCGGACGATGCCCGGCGGGTGGCAAACGTCCGGACCGCCCGGTTTGCCGATCTGCGGAGCCGCGATCAGTCGACCGATATTCTTGTGGTCACACATGAGGATTTCCGTCAGGCGGCCGAAGCCTATGTCGCCTATCGGAACGGTGGAGGAGAGTTCACCGCCTCCTACGTGACGGTCGAGGAGATCTATACGGAGTTCTCCAACGGTATGCTCGATCCGACGGCCATTCGCGACTATGTGGCTCATGCCTATCACAACTGGAGCAAGGCTCCCCGGTATCTGATTCTGATCGGCGACGGGAACTACGATTACCGGAACCTGACGTCATCGCAGAAGACCTACATCCCGATCTATACCGACGGAGAGACCGATTCGTTCAACGACATCACCACGAGCGTCTACGACGACTACTTCGTCCGCGTCGACGGGGAGGATGCCATCATTGATCTTGCGCCGGGGCGCTTCCCGGTCACGAAGCTGGAGGATGCGGAGACGATCGTCGGGAAGATCAAGACCTATGAGTCTCCCCGGTCGTTCGGCGACTGGAGGCGGAAGGTGATTCTGGCGACGGATGACCGGAATCCGATCTCTGCCGGCGGAGACTTTATTCCGGACGCCGAATATCTGGAGAAGACGACGCTTCCACACTGGATGGAACCGGAGAAAATCTATCTGGCCGAATATCCTACAGTCCCCGGTGTGCTGAAGAGCAAGCCGGAAGCCACACAGGATCTGTTGCAGCGGATCAACCGGGGCGCCCTTCTGGTCAACTGGGTCGGTCACGGCAACGCCAAGGTCTGGGCGCACGAACAGCTTCTGCAGAAGGATGAATTCGTCCCCCAACTGACCAACGATTCGACGCTGATTATGGTGATGGCGGTCACCTGCAACTTCGGTCGTTTCGACAACCCGAACGAGGTGTCCGGAGGAGAACTTTTCCTGACCCGTAAAGGAGGGGGAGCCCCGGTGGTGCTGGCGACGACGCGCGCCGTCTACATCGGCGACAACGACGAGTTGATGCGGGCCTACTTCGGCGCCCTCTTCGATCGTGATCCCGTGACCAACGGCTTTCTTCCGCTTGGAGACGTGCTGATGAGCACGAAGCGGAAGGGATCGGGGAACAAGGTGAACGACGAGAAGTATCTCATCTTCGGCGATCCCTCGATGCGGCTGAACCTGCCGAAGGATTCGGTGGAGATCACCTCGATCAACAGCATCGAGGTTGCCGATGATACCGTCACGGTCGGTGCGCTTTCGCTGGTGACGGTTGAAGGAGCGGTCCGGAGCCGACGGGGTGAGCTTCGCGAGGATTTCAACGGAACGGCGATCATCACCTTCTACGATGCCGACGACCACAAGGTGGTGCTCGATGTCGGAGCCGAGCGGGAGATGATCGACAAGGGGGGACAGCTCTTCCGCGGTCCGGCGGTGGTCGAGAACGGAAGGTTCACCGCACAGTTCAGACTTCCGAAAGACATCGCCTTCGATTCTTCGTCAACGGCCCGGCTCTACGTCTACGCCTACAATGATGTAGGGGATGCCGCCGGAGCCACCTGCAACGTGAAAGTCTACGGATCGGATACGGCTGTCGTGGCCGACGGCAACGGACCCGATATTGAAATCTATCTGGACGATCGTTCGTTCCGAAGCGGCGATGTGGTGACGCCGACGCCGATGCTGATCGTGGATCTGGAGGACGGCAGCGGCATCAACGCATCCGGTGCCGGACTGGGACACAGGATCGAGGCGTGGATCGGGGAGAACCCGAACCCGGTCGATCTGACCGAGTTCTACTCGACTTCTGCGACCGATTATCGGATCGGATCGGCCGAGCGCGAGCTGCTTGATCTGGAGCCGGGGGAATACAAGGTGCGCGTTCGTGCGTGGGACATCTTCAACAACCCGTCGGAGGGGACCGCCTACTTCAGGATTCTGGAGGGTGAGGCGGAGGATCTGGTGGTGACCGATGTGGTGAATTATCCGAACCCGATGGGGCGGGAGACCGAGTTCCTCTTCCGTCACAACCAGTCGCGACCGCTCGACGTGAAGATTGATATTTTTACGGCCGGGGGAAGGAAGATCCGGACACTGGAGGAGAAGAACGTGACCGACCGGTTTGTCCGCGTTCCGTGGAACGGGCATGATCGCGACGGACGGAGGGTGGCCAACGGTGTCTACTTCTACCGCCTGCGGGTGACCGTTGCCGGAGGGGAGGGAGATGAGGAGCGGACGATCGAGGTGATCGAGAAAATAGCCGTAGCGCAATAACCGGTCGGTGATCCGGCAAAGAGAAACGGAAATCGAACAATAGCAAACAGTAGATAGGAATAGCAGAGAGAATGAACAAGGAGGAGCCGGACCGGCACTGTCGGTCCGGCTCCTTTCAGCGTCGGGCGATACCGATGCGGGAAAAGGGGAACCGCTATGTCCGGACAGGGAGCTCCGGCAGGTGGAATCATTTTTACCCTCTCCCTGTTAGAGGCAAATAATGCGTAACTTCGTCTGAAGTCTGCGTGCGCGCCCCCTGATTGAATTGGTGCAGGAAAAAGAATGGGATTTACAACGAACGGTACGATCGACATCAACGGTCAGAAGATCAATCTGAAGGACTATCCGCTGCTGCAGGGGATAGATCTGCCGGAAGATCTTCGACAACTCAGGCGGGGTCAGTTGCGGCAGGTCAGTGCGGAAGTCCGGCAGTTCATGATCGACGTCATCTGTCGGGTCGGAGGGCATTTCGGCGCAGGCCTCGGAGTGGTTGAACTGACGGTTGCCGCACACTATGCCTTCAACACGCCGCGCGACAAGGTGATTCTCGACACCGGGCATCAGGGCTATCCTCACAAGATCCTGACCGGCCGGAAAGAATTGCTCCACACCATCAGACAAAAGGAAGGATTGAGTCCGTTCCTGAAGCGGAGCGAAAGCGAGTACGACGTTTTCGGCGCCGGGCACGCAACCACTTCCATCTCCTCGGCCCTCGGCATTGCCGCGGCCCGTGATCTCAACGGAGACGACTATCACGTGGTTGCCGTTATCGGCGACGGCGCGATGACCGGCGGAATGGCCTACGAGGCGATGAACAACTGCGGATTGCAGGGACGGCGCATCATCGTCGTGCTGAACGACAACCGCATGTCGATCGCGCCGAACGAGTGGGCGATCAGCAATTACTTCACGCAGATTGCACAGAAGTCGGTGATCCAGAAAATGCGGGAGAGTATCTGGGATATTTCCGGCGAGTTCGGGACGTGGGGGGATCGCTTCCGCAAGGTTGCCGGACGGATCGAGGACGGTGTCCGGGCGGTGGTCACTCCCGGCATGATGTTCGAGGCGCTCGGCTTCAAGTACTTCGGTCCGACCAACGGCCACAACGTCACGCGGCTTGTCGACCTTTTCGAGTTTGCCAAGACGATCGACGGACCGGTTCTTCTGCACGTGATGACCGAAAAGGGGAAGGGCTTTGCCCCGGCTGAGGCCGACCAGAAGCAGCGGCTGCACGCTCTCGGCGGACCGACCGACAAGATCACCGGCAAGGCGATCAAGTCGCCGAACGCCGTACCGAAGCCGCCGAAATATCAGGATGTCTTCGGCGATGCGGCTGTGGAAATCGCAAAGAAAAACCCGAAGGTCGTTGCCATCACTGCGGCGATGCCGGACGGCACGGGATTGAATCCGTTCAAGGCGGAATTGCCCGGGCGGTTTTTTGATGTCGGCATTGCCGAGGAGCACGCGGTCACCTTTGCCGCCGGTCTGGCGACCGAGGGGATCATCCCGATCGTCGCGATCTACAGCACATTTCTCCAGCGGGGCTTCGATCAGATCGTCCACGACTGTTCCATCCAGCATCTGCCGGTCGTCTTCGCGCTCGACCGTGCCGGACTTGCCGGTGCTGACGGACCGACGCACCATGGTGCGCTCGACATCAGCTATCTCCGCATCATTCAGGACATGGTGGTGATGGCGCCGAAGGACGAGGCGGAATTGCGCGACATGCTCTACACGGCGGTCAACTACCGGAAGGGACCGATTGCTCTCCGCTACCCGCGCGGTACGGGAATCGGTGTGGAGATGCGGACGGAGTTCACAGAATTGCCGATCGGCAAGGCCGAGAGGATGCGGGAGGGGAGCGACGTTGCCGTGCTGGCGATCGGCGACATGGTCTGGCCTGCGGTCGAGGGGGCGAAGCTTCTGGCCGAGGAGGGGATCTCCGTCGAGGTCGTCAACGCACGGTTTGCCAAGCCGCTCGATACTGTGATGATCGACGAGCTCTGCGAGCGGTTCGACAAGATCGTGACGATCGAGAACAACGTGACGGCCGGAGGGTTCGGGAGCGGCGTGCTGGAGTACGTGGCCACGCAGCCATACGCCCACAAAGTCGACATCCTTGTCCACGGTCTGCCGGCCGACGAATTCGTGCAACATGGCGACGCCGACGAATTGCTGGCCGAGCTTGACCTGATGCCGGACGGCATCGCGCGGGTCGTCCGCAGCTTTATCGGCCTTCCCGCCCCGACGGGACTGGTCGGTATCTGATCTTGTTTCATTCTGAACGAACGATTGCCTGATCTCCGGAGGAGGGCTAACTTTGCGGCTCGTTTTTCGGGAGGCTCCACTTCCCTGCAGAAAAGCGATTGAACCGGTAGCTCAGCTCGGCGATCGCCC
>CBFGQN010000219.1:0-6790 GCA_965650895.1 uncultured Ignavibacteria bacterium
CGACGGATGAACGCGGATCGGATCCGTGTCGATCCGTCGCAATCCGTTCAATCGGTGTACTGTTTTCGCTTTCTTCCGCTTCTCGGCCTTCTGTTCCTGCTGATCTTCCCGATACACTCGGCTCACGCGCAGGAGAACGATTCCCTCAGGTTCGAGCGACTGATTTCGGGATATGGCCGAAGCGATTTCCCGACAAGCGCCCGGGCGTTGCTTCGGCACTATGTGGAGCGGGATCAGGCCGATCAGGGGGTACTTCTCCTCGATTTTATGCAGCGGAGGAAAGGGACGGCCGGGTGGCTTTCGCCCGAGGAGGAACTGCTGGCCCATCTTCTCTTTTCCGATGTGTCCCGGCTTCTCGACACGGCATGGATTCGACCCCGTCTGGCCCGGCGTGCTCTTCGTCCCGGATCTCATGGAATCATTGCCGACGATCTCTATGAGCGACTGCTCGGCAGACTGCGCCGGGATCCCGAAGAGATGTTGCGCCGGATTGAAAGAGGAGCGGGGGAGAATGCCGAGCGGGGATTTCTCCATCTGCTGGTCAACAATCTTTCGGTCAGGGGGGTGCGGAGCGTCGATGATGTGAACGGGATGGTGGAGCAATTTCTGAAGGACCATCCGGAGTCTTCCTATGCCCCGCTCGCCCGAGGCTATCTCTTCCTCAGAACCGATCAGGAGTTGATCGGAGGGGGGCTCTTCGCCGGATATGCTTCGGGAGGCGTCGTCTTTGCCGGAAGCGACATCCCCGGTTCCGTCTTCGGTCCTTCGTTCTCGGGAGAACTCTATGTGGATCGTTTCGTTCTCTCCGGTTCACTCTTTGCCGGTGTCCTCTCACTGAGCGATTCATTCGAGGTTGGCCGTGTCTTCTGGAGGAGCGGCGATGCCGCACTGACAGGGGGGAGTCTCGATGCCGGATACGAGTTCCGTTTCGGCAACCTGATGCTGACCCCGTTTGTCGGCGGGACACTGTATGAGCTGCGGGAGCCGAATGAAGAGGGGAACAAGTCGGGGAAGGGGATGAGTACGGGGGGAGAGCCCGGCTTCCAGACCGGAGTGATGCTCGGCTGGCGTATCCCCTTCGACGTCCCCCCGCACATCGATCTGCGGCTTCGTCTCTCGCTCGTGCAGCCCGGTCTCTCCGATTTCAGTTCCGCACTTGACGGTTCGATCTTTCTGGCCACACTCTCCTTCGGATTGATCCAGCGTCCCTACAACACATTGCCGGCGGCCGGATATGGAGACTGACCGGGCCGGATCGGTCTCCGGCTTGCAGTACATGGGATTGTCTGCTCTCAGCTTCAGTCTGATGGCCGTTCTCGTCAAGCTGGGGGGAGAGGAGATACCGAAGCAGGAGATGATCTTCTTCCGGAGTCTCTTCATCATCATCGTCACGCTTCCGATCCTTCGCCGCCAGGGGATTCCGGTCTTCGGCAACCGGAAGGGACTCCTGGTGTTGCGCGGACTCTTCGGCTACGCGGCGATGAGTTGCTACTTCTGGACGCTCGGCCAATTGCCCGTTGCCGATGCGATGGTGATTCAGTACATCAGTCCGATCTTCACCATCCTCTGGGCCGTTCTCTTTCTGAAGGAAGATGCAAAGGGGGGAATCTGGATTGCGGCGATTGTCTGCATGGCCGGTGTGATCCTGATCGCGAAGCCGGAAGGGGAGGGGAGCCCTCTGATCGCCGCCGTCGGTTTTCTGGGGGCCGCCCTTGCCGGAGCCGCCTACGCGACCGTTCGTGCGCTGCGCGGAAGCGACAACGCCTATACCATTGTCTTCTACTTTCCCCTTGTCTCTCTGCCGTTCAGTCTCGCCGCCTCGATCAGCGATTTCCGGCTTCCCTCGACACCCGGCTCCTGGGGCATCCTGCTCGGCATCTGTCTTGCCAGCTATCTGGGACAGATCTATCTGACAAAGGCATTGGAGCGGGAGAAGGCATCCCGCGCGATCCTGGTAAACTACATTGCGGTTGCTCTCGGTCTGGTCTTCGGTCTGCTGATCTTCGGCACGCTTCCCGATCTCCGTTCGATCCTCGGCATCGTTCTGATTCTCGGGGGGATATCGTTGGTGGCCATCAGGAAGGGGTGAGAGAGTCGAGCGTCGGAAAGTCAGGAGTCGGGAGTCGAAGAGTCGAGCGTCGGAAAGTCAGGAGTCGGTGACTTGGCCTCTCGACTCTCGACTCTTCGCCTCCCCCAATTCATCCCCCGTTTCACCAAAAGATCATGACGGAGATATAAAAAATTATTCCGGCTCTTGACATGCCGGAAAAAAGTCCTATATTTGTGCTCTCACGACGGCGACAACGCCGAAACTTTGAAAAGCTTACAAGACTTATTGAGTCTACGCATGGTGGGTCTGGGGTGAGCCCATCATGCGGGCCACCGAAGGTGCACATTTGGTGGCCCACCTTATCCGAAAGGCCTCCGGAATATCCGGAGGCCTTTTGCTTTATCGTCGCTCCTTTCTCTTCCTTGCCGCCTTTATGATTGTGATACTATCTATCGAGAGCGCACGATCCGCTGCTTTGTCTTCCGTATGTCGGGGCTTGTCCGGCATTTCTGTTCGGTGGAAGCTCGGTTGACGGATCGCAGCTTCTTGTCCGCATCTCTTCTCTCACGGCTTCTGGTTGTTCCCATACTTCACCACATAGCTTCAAGAGCCGGTTGAAATTCGATGGGGAAGTGTGTCGGATTGCAGATAACCGAAGTTGCAGTCTCAATACCGGCAAAAAGATAAGGAGTTCGGGAAGCCGGGGTAAAAGACCTTCCGGGTTGCCGTTGTTTTCCGGTTGCGTCCCGGGTGTTACTTTCGTTTCAGATTCCTGACATACAGCGTGAGAAAAAACAATGGGCTCGAAAGTCAACGATCGATTCATCGAACGATGTGGCCTGTCTTTGCTCAGAGCGGAAGATGCGATAGTCTACATCAAAGAGCAGACCGAAGAAGGAAGGAAGCTCCTCGGGATTGATGCATTTCTGATTATAGGCAAGTATATCCAACCCCGTATGGAGGACAGTCTGGATTTTACCGCCTCACCTTATAATACCATGGAGGGAATAGATCCGGTATCGTTGGCTCTGGAGCATTTGTCACGTTGGCTTCAGACCGATCTGTTGTTTGAAGTAGTGATAGAAGGGAAATAGGGAGGAGAGACTTGTGGGCGGACCGACCGGGATTTGCAAGCGATATCCGTTACCCCTCCTCACACCTCCTCCCCTTGCCGATTCTCTCCATCTCTCGTAAGTTCCATTCCTTTATTTGGACTCAATCTGAATAAGCGTCAGGTTCAATCGGGTGAAAGAAACAAGAGGCGAACAGCAGGAAAGACTTGCCGATGCACGCAGATCGTGGAAGGGAGAGGTGCGGGGATTGCCGCAGAATCCCGAGCTCCGTTCGCAGTGTATTCGTCTCGGTCTGAGCGTCGGCGAACGCTTCACCTGCATCGAGCGGCTTCCGGGGGGGACGATCGTCGTGCAGGCCCATCGGCAGGAGATCGCCATCGGCCGGAACCTGGCCCGGCAGATTGATGTCGCCTTTGATCATTAGTGCTATGAACCGGATACGAAACCATGCCTGAGAACCACCTGACACCGGATGATATCACCGAAGTCCTTCCCCATCAAGGTCACCACCACGTCGATATTCCTTCATCGAAATTTCTGGAGACCGACCGGACGAAACTTGTTCTGGTCGGCAACCCGAACGTCGGCAAGTCGGTCTTCTTCAACTACCTGACCGGTCTCTACGTTGACGTCTCGAACTTTCCCGGTACTACTGTGGAAGTCTCCAGAGGAGAGCGGGGAACCTACGCGGTCTACGACACGCCCGGCATCTACGGCGTCAGCTCCTTCAACGACGAGGAGAGGGTGGCGCGGGATATCGTTCTGGAAGGAGATCTGATCCTGAACGTGGTCGATGCGGTCCATCTGGAGCGGGATCTCTTCCTGACGATGCAGTTGATCGACATGGGGAAGAAAGTCGTCGTCTGTCTGAACATGATGGATGAGGCGAAGTCCCGCGGTCTCCACATCGATGTCGAGGCCCTGTCGGATCGCCTCGGTGTCCCGATCCTTCCCACCACGGCAATTCATCGCAAGGGATTCGATCAGCTGGAAGCCTTCCTTACCAAAGCCTGCGTCGGCAATTCCGATCCCCTGCTCCACCGCCACACGCACGAACTTCTCGATCGGGTCGGTTCGCAAGGGGAGGCCCTGCTGGTTCTCGAAGGGGATCCGGTTGTGGCCGAACGGCACGGCGTCGAGCCGGGAGAGATGCGGGAGGTGATCTATGTGGAGCGGCGCAACCGGGTGAACAAACTGCTGGACAAGGTGGTGACGGCCGAAGAGAAGAGGAAATCCCTCTCGACGGTGATCGGACGTGTCTCACTTAATCCGTGGACCGGCATTCCGTTTCTGGCTCTTGTTCTCTACGGACTCTACCTCTTCATCGGAACGTTCGTTGCCGGAGATGTCGTCGATTTCACCGAGGGGACGCTCGGAAACAAGTACTTCGAGGTCTATGTCAAAGACAATATCGCCGCCTTCAGTGATGTTGCGATCTCCATCGATCTTCTCGGTGAAGAGGAGACGGTTCTTGAAAGCCGGACCTTCGATTTCCCTGAGGGAGTCAACGCAGATCCGGGACTTGAAAGCGCAATGCTTGCATACAGGGAACGGGGAGAGACCGCTATCGGATACGAGTTCCGTAACCCGGTAATGGTGGTCCTCTTCGGCGAGTTCGGCGTCTTCACGATGACCGTCACCTATCTTCTGTTCATGCTTCTTCCTCTGGTCATCGGCTTCTATATGTCGCTGGCGATTCTGGAGGATTCCGGCTATCTGCCCCGGCTTGCCACGCTCGTCGATCGTTCTCTCAGCGGACTCGGTCTCAACGGCAGGGCGGTGATCCCCCTGATTCTCGGGTTCGGCTGCGTGACGATGGCCACAATCACTACCCGACTTCTCGGCTCCGAGCGTGAGAAACGGATCGCCACATCAATTCTGCAGTTCGCCATTCCCTGTTCGGCCCAGCTTGCGGTGATCGCCGCCCTGCTGGCCAGTGCGGGATTGCAGGCGACGCTGATCTATGCTGCGGTGATCTTCACCGTCTTCATCGCCATCGGAACGGTTCTCGATAAAGTCCTTCCGGGCGAAACCTCGCCCCTCCTTCTGGATCTTCCGCCGATGCGGCTCCCGAGAGTGCGAAATGTGATGCAGAAGACCTGGGTCCGAACCTTCCACTTCATGAAGGAGGCCACTCCCTGGTTCTTCGCCGGTGCGCTGGCCGTCTCGCTTCTGCTGGTCAGCGGATTGCTCCGGAGCTGGCAGAATCTGCTGGCCCCGGTGACCGAAGGGTGGTTGAAGCTTCCGGCCGAGAGCGCAACCGCGTTCGTGATGGGACTGGTCCGCCGCGATTTCGGAGCGGCCGGTCTGTTCGATATGAATCTGGGACCGATGCAGATCGTCGTCGCTCTGGTCACAATCACACTCTTTGTCCCCTGTATCGCATCGCTGATGGTGATGCTGAAGGAGCGGGGTGTAAAGGAAGGAATGACGATCTGGGCCGGAAGCTGGGTGCTTGCCTTCGGCGTCGGCGGGCTTGTTGCGCTGTTTCTGCTCTGAGCCGAACGTTGATGCAAAGGGAGATGTCGGAGCATTGCATGGATATCAAGGATTGCAGGTGGAGATGATGGGACTGTTCGGAAAGATGGGGCGGAAGAAAGAAGGGGGGAAGCGAAAGAAGGAAGAACTGAGCGAAGGGTTCTCCCTGACGGTGATCGATACGGCCCGGGGAGAACATCAGGAAAAACTGAAACGGGAAATTCGTATCTGTCCGACCTGTTCCTACCGGATCGTCAACCCCATGACCGACCGCTGCCCCCGGTGTTTCTCCCACGTTCAACTCAGCGAGCATACCAACTGCGGCGAGTGTGACTATCAGGGAAATTGCGCTCTTGCCGAGGTTCACAGAAAGATCGGAGAGAACGGGGGGGAGGAGTAGTTCTTCCGGTTCGCATCGGACACCACGTGTTTACTCTTACCGGTTCAAGAAAAACGGCCGATCGGAATGATCGGCCGTTTCGCTGTCATCCACTCTCCTGCACTCAAGTTTGTCGACTCCGGTTTCCGGAGCGATCACGGGCAGGAGACGTTTGTTGTCGACAGTGTCCCGTCGTTGTTGACGGTGATCCGCCAGCAATTGCCGTTGGGGGCCTTCAGGATTACGCCGTTGGCGCTGCCGTTGACGTAGATATCGCCACTTCCCACTTCCAGCTTCGCCCCCGGCGTCGTCTCTCCGATCCCGACGTTCCCGTCGGTCCCCACACGAATCCGCTCGACACCGTTTGTCTTGATCAGCAGCGACGTATTGTCCGTCGTTCCGAGGAAGTTCGTCGCCGTGCTTGTCCCTGCATTTCCGGTCAGCGACCAGCCGACGTTCTTGACCACATCGTTCGGATATTTCCACAGAGGATCGTTGTTCGGTCCGTCGGAGGTCAGAATCTGTCCGACGATACCGGCATTTCCCCCCGGCATGAATGCTCCGCCGAGCTGGAAGTTCTTCGTGATCTGCAGTTGCTGTGCCGGCGATCCGGTGCCGATGCCGACGTTCCCCTGCACCCGGTAGATGTTGTCGCCGTTGACGTTCCAGACGATGTTCCGGATCGTGCTGCCGGTAATCTCCAGACCGTTCCCCGCGATCAGCACAAGCGAGTTGTCGGTTGAGGGAGTCCATCCCTGTCCTTCAACATATTTGAGCACCTGACCGGTCGTCGGCGGAATCGGGACAATG
>CBFGQN010000220.1:0-6773 GCA_965650895.1 uncultured Ignavibacteria bacterium
AATTTCTTCGTGTAATGCTAACATTTTGGCACGGCGTGTGTTATGCTGTAAGAGCAAGTGTGATGATAATGATGAGTATGAAGGATGTGATTTTGATGTGACGCTACGAGGATAAGTCGTGTGTGAAAGTTCGATCGATGGCAGCTTGCTCGCGTAATTGAAACGCGTATTGGCCCTGCGGAAGGAAGCCCGGCGATACGATGAACTCTAACCCAACACTACGGTGTCCCGATGAAGCACCCTTACGTCTTCCAATGCATGTACCGGGGGATCGGCACGTTCCTGTGCTGTCTCCTCGGCACCCTCTCGGCCTCGGCACAAATTTTTCCGAACAAGGCGGGACAGCCTCCCCCTCTCCCCGGTTCGGAGCGTCTCGAAACCCGATTTCTTGCCGGGGTCAGTCTCGGCGGTGCACTCGCGGAATATTCCAACGGCATCCCGATGATCTACCGGCCGATCTGCAATCATCTGGAGGCCGGCTCCGGTCTCGGCTATGCGGGGGGAATTACGACGGAATATCTCCTGAGCCGTTCTCTCAGCCTTTCACTCAATGCCCGCTACGGTTCGTATCCCGGCAGTTTCGAACGGGTCGAAGTTGTCGGCACCACGGTGGTGAAGACCGGCGAGGAGCCGGGGTTCCTTCTGGTTCGTATCAATTCCGAAATCCAGTATAAGGCTATTGAAACCGATCTGCTGCTGAAGTGGGTGGCCGGTCGTCTCGGAGGAGGACGGAATGAACTGGGGGTCGCACTCGGACCGACACTCTCCTTGCCGTTGCAGGGAACAATGTCGCAGGATCACACGTTGGAGGTCTACAGAACCGGAGGGGAGTTTCTGACGCAGCGGGATCTTGAGGTCTTCGGCGGAGAAGAGATCAGCCGCAAGGGATTGACCGACGAGCAGGAGATGACTCGTATGAAAGATGTTCACTATGGTCTGCGTACGGGAGTCTTCCTGAACTACGACCTTGGCGCCGGAGTCTATCTGACTCCCGGACTCTATGCCGATCTTCCGTTGACGACCTTTACGGACTTCGACTGGGGATCATTGACACGCTACGGTCTTCAGGTCGATCTGGTGTTCGGTATCTGAACCGGTCACATCAGCAACATCTGAAGGCGCATTCCTCGCACTACGCACGTAACACCCGAACAGTGCGCCACGACCGGGATCGGCGCCCCGGATCCCGGTCGTCGGGCGAGGAATTATCCCGGCTCGGTTTTCGGTCAGCTCGTTGATCCGCTTCTTTCCATATACCCCTTCCCGTGCGTTCTCTCACCTTTCTTTGCCGTTTTCCTCAGCCGTATCGATCAGCACCACCACGTCGTCCCGTTCGGTCAGGTTCCATCGCATCTTCCGATCCGGATTCAGCAGAATGCCCCCGTTAACGCTGAGGTTATCGGCAATCCGCAATCCGATCGCGATCTCTCCGCGGGCCAGAGTCGTCTCCTCAATCTGTCGGAAGGTAAGCTCCTTCCCGGTCAGTTCCAGCCGGTCGGCAGGGCGGAAGAGAATCTCCGCCCCGGTCGGACCGAAGAGTTCGTCGAAGACGCCCCGCAGGTCGTGTTGCAGGGCGATCTGCGCAAGCAGGTGGCTGAGGACAACCGGACTGGTGAAGGTTTCGCATTGATCTTCCGGAAAGAGGGAAGCATTGGCCTCGTTCATCAGTTGCGCAAGGATGTTCGGTCTCGGTCGTTCGGTTCTGCCCGAGAGGATCTGGTTGAGCACGAGGAATCCGAGAACGGTGCGGGCGTCCGATTCGCCTCCGGTCTCCAGCCATTCGCTGGCGCAGATCACGATGCTGTGGAATCGCCACGGTTCCACCTTCTCAACCTCCGATGTCGAGGTGAATTCTCCCTGAATAAACTCTACGTTCAGTCGGTCAATCCTTGCACCTTGTCGGGCGAGGCGGAGCAGACGTTCTTCCCGGGTGATCAGGGACATGCTGACGATCTCGTACTCTTCATCCGACGCGTTGTTCAGAAGATCAAGGAGGGCCGGGATTGACTTGTTCCATCCGAGCAGCAGGAGTCGGCGTTTGCCGTTGCGGCGGGGGAGCACTGCGTATTCGGGAAGAATCAGCGGAGGACGATTCTGTTCCGGATCTTTCGGCAACTCAGGTTGCAGCAGATCGTGCGCATCGGCGCCGGGGGCGATCAGCACGAGACGTTCTCCTTTCTGCAGACGGTCGGCAGCCGCTGCGGTAAGGGGATAGAACCGGCGGGCATCGTTCCGGTAGAGACCGAGAATGATGGCGTCGGGGAAGAGGGGGATCAGGTTGCACAGAGTCTGTCCGATCAGTGCGGGATATTCGCGCAGGTAGATCTCGTTTCCCTCCTCATGCGTCAGGAGTTCGTAGTAGATGTGGGAGAGTCCCGGCACACGCAGGATACGGGCGATCAGTCGTCCGATAAACAGATCGCTCTCAAGCGTTTCGATCGGACCTCCGTAGGCCGACCGGGCAAGCTCTCCCTTGCGATGATCCCGAATCTCGGCTACCATCCGGGGAATCTGCTCCCCTTCCTCAAGATGCTTATAGGCCGAGTGTCTGATCGAGAGAAGAGTCTTCACCGCGCTTCCGTCAGGATACTCAAGGGTGTCCTCGCCGTATTCTCCGCCGGGGAGAATAATCACCGAGGCGTGGAGAAAGTCGACACGCTCCAGATGTTCGAGGCGGAGGGGAGTGCCGGTACGGAGCGTGATGCGTCGTCCGCTCCAGTAGGATCCGAGGGAGGCGCGGAGATCATGCAGGAGTCCGGAGTTCACCTCTTCGGCAAGGACGACGATGTGGAGCGTGGAGGCCCCGAGACGACGGAGAAAATTCCGGACCCGGACTTCCGACAGAAGAAGTTGTTTGATGATGATCGGCGTCCGGTTTGTCCAGCCGAGAATCAGGATGTGATTGTTCTGCGCAATCGGCGTCAGTCCGCGTTGCAGCCGGGTGATTGCCTGGTTCAACCCCTGCGTCATCACCGCAACCAGCGAACCGAGAAAAAAGACATAGCCCAGAACGCTGACGATGGTCGAAATCGTCCTCTTCACCGATCCCTCGTCATCGCCGATGTAGCCGGGGTCGGTCAGCCGCAGAAACGACCACCAGACCGCTTCGGGAACCGAACCGAAATCATCGGTCAGCCACCAGGCGGCCAGGCCACCGAGAAAGGCGATCAGTCCGATCACAAAGGCGATCAGCATCAATTGGTGGAGCAGGCGGTAGAGAATAAACCGCTCGATCTCGTACTTGAACCGGTTGAAGAGTCGATGGATCATGGGTATCGGTTTTGCGGAATATCGGAAGAATAGTCGATTCGCAGGGGGCGGTGGTGAGCAGTGAGCAGTCAGCCGTGAGCTATGAGCGGTCAGTTGTGAGCAGTCAGCCGTGAGCTATGAGCGGTCAGTTGTGAGCAGGGCAGTGCCTTCAGCTCCCGACTCTTTCATCACGAACCATTCAACTCCTTCGCTTCGACTCCGCACAGGTTCTCTCGCCATTCTCCGGATCTCCCGGCGTCGGCTGAAGACCGACGGCTACCATGACTCCCGACTCTTGAACTATCAGACCACCAACCATTCAACTCCTTCGCTTCGACTCCGCACAGGTTCTCTCGCCATCCTCCGGGTCTCCCGGCGTCGGCTGAAGACCGACGGCTACCATGACTCCCGACTCTTGAACTATCAGACCACCAACCATTCAACTCCTTCGCTTCGACTCCGCACAGGTTCTCTCGCCATCCTCCGGGTCTCCCGGCGTCGGCTGAAGACCGACGGCTACCATGACTCTCGACTCTTCGACTCCCGACTTCATCCAACCATCTTCAACCATACACCCTCACACTCATACACTCCCACACTCCTCCCTAACGGAAAGAGAGCTATTTTTACCCTCAATTTCCCCCGCGTTGTTCGTCTACCTGTGCCATGTCACGATTGAAGACTATTCGACTTCCCGTTTCGGCCAATCTCAAGCTGATGCTTGTGCTCTTTGCGCTCGCCATTGTGGCCGGGACGTTGTGGTTTACGCAGAATCTGGTGGATGAACTCAAGGAGGCGGAGCGGCGGACGATTTCGTTCTATGCCAGCACCCTTCAGACGCTTCTCAATGCAACGGTCGATGCGAATTCATCATCCGACGTTGCCTCCGAACTTGCCTTTCAGGCCGCCGAAGTTCTCTATTTCCCCGTGATCGTCACCAATCCGGACGGAGAGATCATGCGGGAGCCGGAGTGGGTGATTATGAATGTGCCGGTTGATACCACCGCCCCTCTTGAAGAGCAGGCCGCCGATTTGAAGGAACGGGTCGAGGAAATGGCCCGGAGATACGATCCGCTGACGATATACGCCATCACCGAGACCGAAGAGGAAGTGCCGGACGGTGATTCCGTCCTCCTGCGTACCGTTGTCGACACGCTGATCACCAACTACATCTACTTCGACGATTCGGCTGCCGTCAAACAACTCCAGCTTCTCCCCTGGATCGAGATCATCATCATCTCCATGTTTATTCTGATCGGCTACATCAGCTTCAGCCACATCAAGCGGAGCGAACAGTCGAATATCTGGGTCGGTATGGCAAAGGAGACGGCTCATCAACTGGGGACTCCGCTCAGTTCGCTGATGGGCTGGATCGAGCTCCTCCGGTTCGAACCGGAGAATCGCGAACAGGTGCTGGAGGCGGCCGATGAGATGAGCCGGGATGTCGACCGGTTGACGACCGTCGCCCAGCGATTCAGCAAGATCGGTTCGGCTTCGCAGACGCAACGTGTGGATATGAACGAGGTGATTGCGGGAGTTGTTCGCTACTTCGAACGCCGTCTTCCCCATCTCGGCAAACGGGTCACGCTGGAGTTCACCCCGACGCACGATCCGCTCTACACCCGGATCAACGTCGAACTTTTCCAGTGGGTCTTTGAAAATCTGATCCGGAACGCCGCCGACGCTATCGAACGAAAAGAGGGGCATATCGCCTTTCACGCACGTCAGAGCCGGGGAGGAATCGTCATCGACATCAGCGATAACGGCAAGGGGATCGATCCGAAGATCAGAAAGGATATTTTCCGTCCCGGTTTCTCCACCAAGCAGCGGGGATGGGGACTCGGGCTTTCCCTTGCAAAGCGGATTGTGGAAGAATATCATGGCGGGAAGATTTCCATCAAGGAGAGTTCTCCTCAGGGGACAACCTTTACAATCCGGCTGAAGAGTGCTGAAGTGGAGCAAGAGGGGAAGAGGTAGAAGAGAGGGATGCGTATCAATCAATGCAAGCGGAACACATTCCATCATACATCAATCAGATTCATGAGCGAACAACTGACCTACAAGACTGCCGGAGTGAATATCGATGCCGGTGAGGAGACGGTGGAGCGGATCAAGCCGATGATCCGTTCGACATTCAACGACAACGTGCTGGCCGATATCGGTGGATTCGGCGGACTTTACGACGTCTCCTTCCTGAAGGAATACGACCATCCGGTCCTGGTCTCCTCGGTTGACGGTGTCGGGACAAAACTGAAGGTGGCCTTCATGGCCGGTGTCTACGAAGGGGTGGGTGAGGATCTGGTCAACCACTGCGTCAACGACATCGCCGTTTGCGGTGCCCGGCCGATCTATTTCCTCGATTACTTCGCAACCGGAAAACTCGATCCCTCGGTCGCCGCTCGCGTCATCAGCGGATTTGCCCGGGGATGCCGGGAGAACGCGTGCGCCCTGATCGGCGGTGAGACGGCCGAGATGCCGTCGATGTATGCCGAAGGGGAGTTCGATCTGGCCGGAACGGTTGTCGGCGTGGTGGAGCGGAAGCGGATGGTGACCGGAGAGGGATCGGCGGCCGGTGATCTGCTGATCGGTCTTCCGTCTACCGGACTCCACACAAACGGCTATTCCCTTGCCCGTGCCGTCCTCTTCCCGAAGTACGATGTCGATGCCCATATCGATGAGATCGGCGGAGGTCTCGGCGAAGCGTTGCTGGTTCCCCATCGCTCCTATCTGAAGGCGATTCAGGAGACGATGGATATCGAAGGCGTTCACGCCTATTCCCACATCACCGGAGGGGGTCTGGTCGGCAACACCTCCCGCGTCGTTCGCGATCCGCTCTCGCTGAACGTTGACTGGAATGCGTGGAAGCGTCCGCCGATTTTCGGTCTGATTCAGCGCGAAGGAAATGTGCCGGAGGAAGATATGCGCCGGACGTTCAATCTCGGTATCGGTCTGGTGATCGTCGCAACCGAGAGCGGAGCCGATGCGGTCATGGCGCGGTTGAGGGAGATCGGCGAAGATCCCGTCGTGATAGGCAGGGTGGCGTAGCTGGTGAGAATGCCGGCGATTCCGTTCTTTTCCTGAGATCTTTTGCCGTTTGAACAGGTCGGTGCCGACCGGAGGGAATCATATCATTCCGGCGGTTGTCTAACAGCGTGATTACTTCAGTATTCAGCAACTATTCCCGAATGAGTCCCGATGGACAGACAAGAATAGCGGAGTCGTTCCCGACGGATGCCGAACTTCTGAACGGGGCTCGCTCCGGCGATCAGGCCGCCTTCCGCACGCTTGTGGAGCGGTACGAGCCGACGGTGGCCGCAACCGTGCGGGGGATGCTGGGAACGGGACCGGAGGCAGAGGACGTAGGACAGGAGACGTTTATCCGCTTCTACCGCGCTCTGGACTCCTTCAGGGAAGAATCGACCGTCAAGACGTATCTGACCCGCATCGCGATCAACCTGTCGCTGAATGAACTGAAGCGACAGAAGAAGAAACGGAACCGGTTTACCGGCATCGATAGCCTGCGG
>CBFGQN010000221.1:0-6761 GCA_965650895.1 uncultured Ignavibacteria bacterium
TTCGCCGATAGCCTGTGGTGTAAAGACAATTTCCGGCGAAGCGCTTCCACCGATGTCGATGGTGCCGGAGGCGACCGAGTAATCGCCTGCCGCCGGACCGCTGAAGGTTGCGGTATAGGTCACCGGTTCGCACCCGTTGTCCGGATTGGTCAGCAAGAAGGGGCGGAAGGAGTTGCTGCTTCCGCGCTGCACGGCTTTGCCGCTCAGCAGCACGTCATTCTGCTCCATCTTTTCTGTCCCTCCTTCATTCATATCCCCCCTTACCTCCAACTCATTCTCGCAGGGACTGAAGGTGTAGATCGTATTATCCGGAATCGGATCGTTGTACAGGTTATAGTAGGTAGAGGTAGGGGAGCTACCGTTTTTATAGACCTCGGCCGGGAAGTTGTTTCCGTAGACGCTCAGATAGCGTGAGGTGCTGCTGGCGATACCGATCGCCCGCGTATAGGTGGTCGACGTTGTTGAGTTGTACATGCCGGAGTACCAGAATTCGATCTTGTTCGACCCTTCATAGAGTCTGGTCTGATAACGGAGTCCCCGGAAAATGGAACTGAGACCGTACATCCCGTACCACTCGATAACCAGCACCCTTCTGGGTGCCGTGCCGATCACCTTGTAGTGAATTTTTGACGATGAGCCGTAGTAATAGGGCCGGAAGTATCTCCCCCAGTAGGCGCAGATACTCGGATGAAGCGAGCTTGTGTACTCCGGCCATCCGTAGGAATAGTAGCCGTAATAGTAGGCCGTCCGTCCAAGGGTCATGTGACCCGATAGATTGACGGAGAAGGTCGTGTAGTTCGTCCCGTCAAAATTGAACGGGAACCCGATCGAGATCAGCCCGGTATTGCCGTAGTAACTTGAGGTGCCGGAATAGAGCGTGGTGCTTCCGGACATGTCGTAGGCCGACCCTGTTGACTTGAACATTTGATAGACATCGTCCATCGCCGAGACCGTACCTGCACTGAATAGACAGAGTGCAAGCATTGTCAGAAGTGAGCCTCCCCATCTCCCGACTCGTGAGCAATTCGTAGTAACCCGCATCATTTGATACTCCTGTGATTGTGAGAACAAATCCTTGATCTATGATGTAGTCTCTCAAGGTTATCAGTATTACAGTACGATAGTATCAAGCATGATATATGGGGATATCACTTACATGGAGGTCGGAAATCTATGTTAAGACAATGTATGAATCGGGCGAGACAAGGAAGTCGGAGGTGAGGGACGGAGGCGGTCCCGGAAATGAACGGGCAATGATACGTAATTATACAGGCATGTGTCAATAGATGTCTCGGAGATTTTTTCAAAAAAAAGAGAGGCCCCGCAAAAGCAGGGCCTCCCGTGCAAATTCGGCAGCTCCGATGATATCGGAAGCCGAGTCGAAAAATCAGACAATGGCTATTTCACCAGATCCATCGCCAGCGTGACCGCTCCGGAAGCCGTTTGCAGCGTGTAGAAGTAGCGACCGCTCGGCATGTCGTGCAGGTCGATTATCACGCTGTTCTCTCCGGCCTCCACATGCTCCTGCAGAACGGTCTTGACGACCTTTCCATTGGCATTGTAGAGCATCAGGGTCACAGCAGCATCGGCCGGAAGCCGGTAACGGATTTCCGCCTTTCCGCTGGTCGGATTCGGTGTGCTCTGCCAAAGAGCCGTTCCGTCCACCAACATTGCCGATGCTCCTGCAGCTCCGAGACTCGGCCGGACGGCCGACTGATCATCCCCCGGAGTCCGGATCGTCCCGGCACTCCCGGCCTCTCCCCCGCCGATCGCCGTCGAGGTTCCCTCACCACCAAGCGTGATCGTGTGGGTCCCGGCAGGCGTGCCGTTGGTTGTGTTGCTGAGAATGGTAATCGTTCCGCTGGAAGGACCTGCCACCGTCGGTGCGTAGGTCACTTCCAGGAACTCGGCGCTTCCCGGCTCGATAAACAGACGGGAAAGACGACCGATGCTGTAGTGGTCCGGGTTGGTCCCTCCAAGCTGCACATCCTGAATCAGGACCGGAAGCGTACCGTTGTTTGCAATCACTACAAACTGACGCCGCAGGTTCCCCACCGGAAGCCTCAGGGTCTGGAAGAGAGATGTCGGCACAATGTTCAGCGTACGGGTACCGGCAAGACCGGTCACGTCAATCGACAGAACATCGCCGTTATCAAGCGTGACTTCCAGAACTGCGGTCCGGATTCCCGCCGTACTTCCCGGAGTCGGCGTCAGGATAAGTCCAAGCTCGAATCTCTGTCCCGGAGCAACCGTCACCGGAGTTGTCGGCCACGGATTTGCCGGATCTTCGGCAATCTCGCCCGATCCGACGATCGCAATGTTCGTGATGCCGACAAGTGTGCCGGAGTTGTTCTCCAGAACTGCAACGCCGGTCGACGACGAACCGTCGATCACTGCCGGCGGCAGCTCCACATTACGTCCTTCGAGTCCGACCTTGCCGACGCCGAAGAGATCGATATAGTAATAGCCCCGCTCGGTTATTCCCGGAATAATCACTGTTGAATCGTTGGTCACCACCTGGACCGATGCCCGGCGCGAACCGGAACGCTGAGGCGTGAACGCAACGTCGAACGAGGTACCGATTCCGGGCGGAAGCACATAGTTTCCTTCGGCATCTCTTCCGATACCGGTGAAGCCTGCCAGAATCTTGAACTCGTCGACATCCCCGGCAACGATGCGGAATTCTTCGGCATCGATCAGCAGATCGCACTCACCGTCGTTGAAGATCGTGCCGGTCATCGTCGAAGTTCCGCGCACATCGGTGTTCGGGAAGACCAGCGCTTTCGGCAACTCATCCTCTCCCACTCCGTTGGCGAGTGCCGGACCGATACCGGTACCGACAAGTTCGAAGTTCAACATACCTTCCACTCTGCCGTTATCGACGTCAAGTCCGAAGAAGTTGCTTCCATTGGTCTGGAAGAAAGCCCGTGCACGACGGGAATTCGCCAGGATCGGCTGGAACCCGATGTAGATCGACTGGGTGACGCCGGGCGGAATCGAGATCGGCAACTGCAGCGGATTGCCGCTTGCGTCCGACACGAAGTAGTCGGGAGCGGAAATCGGGTTCCCGAAATTATCACGGAACAACGGATAGGGAGGCGTTCCCTGCCGAATCGCCGCATCCACAAGGAACGCGTCGTTCGACTCGATAAGGAACGGCTCGTCACCGATGCTCTTGACCGTCACCTCCAGCACTTCCGTCTCCAGAGCAACGCACTTGAAGACGCTCCGGAAGACCGTCGCTCCGGCTCCGAGCGGTTCGCCACCGACGGCAAAGGTCGCTCCGGCTCCGGAGGAGAAGATCTGCAGGAGGTAGCGACGGACCTCACCCTCGGCATTGACGATCAGCGTCGCCTCCTGGATATTGACCCGGGCATCCGGTGCAAAGGTAATCACCGGCGAAACGCTCCCTCCCAGAGGGATGTTGTCCGAAGTCCGGTCGATCCGGAACTGTCCCGTCGGGTCGATCAGCGTATAGGTAATCGACGCGGGAGGGCCCGGAACGTTCGGAAGCGTCAGCGTGAGGGGCGTATAGGTCTGCACCGTGTTGTTAGGCTGTCGTATACCCAGAAAGAGCGTATCGCCGTTCGCGACGCCGGGCGTTCCTCCCTGGGCAATATTGCCGGTCCATAGAACGCGAGGAATTCCCTGGCCGGCCAGAATGTATGTCCGGACCACCTGTCCGGAATTGTCCTCCACCTTCAGTGTCGCATAGCGAGGGCCGAGGGTGGTCGGACGGAAACTCAGTGTCGGCGTACTACCGTTGACACCGAACGACCCGGTAGCCGGAGTAATGGAATAATCACCGGCCGCTCCCCCCCCGATCGTGTACTTGAACGTTGTGGCGCACTGGTTAAAGAAGCGGAACGGCTGGAAGGTCTGCGTACTGCTGAGAACTACCTGCCGGCCGACAAGAAGGGTATCTCCGTCCTTCATCGTGGAGGTTCCTCCCTGGACGACATCGCCGAGAACACCACCCGGACAGAACGTATAGAGCGTGCCTGCCTGAATCGAGGTCGATGAGACATTGACGCTGTTGTTTGCGGTTGTTGTGCTGGCGCTCGCAGGCGAGCCCGGGGTGACGCTCAGGAAGGTGGAATTGTTCCAGCCAAGACCGATCGATGCGGATGACTGTGTGCCGCTTCCTCCCCAGCCGCTACACGTGTTGCCGGTTCCGTCAATCGGCTCGATGTAGTAGAATTCGATCTTGTTTGTCCCTTCGTACAGACGTGCCTGCACCGAGACCTCGGAGAGGTAGCCCGTCCCCCCCTGACCGAGACCGATCTGATCGTACCAGACCACAAAAATGCGGTTTGGCGAACTGCCGGTGGTCATGTACCGAACGGCCGAGCTGTAGCACGAGCCGAACCCGGCCTCGCCGTCGGTCAACCGCATATCGTCCCAGAAGGGGGCGATTCCAGGTCCTCCCATCGAGGAAAATCCGTTGCCGGCCGTGGCGGCGGAAGCGCTACCGAATTTGATCAGACCGGCAGTGCCGATCGTAACCTGTGTGTAGCTCGTTCCATTGTAATTAAACGTAAAGCCGATGTTGACAAGGGCCTCGTTGTGAGGATTTCCCTGTCCCCAACCATTTGCTCCGGCTCTGGTTCCCTGCCAGAGTGTGTTGAAGCTGCCGGTAATCTGACTACCGGTCCCCGCATTGAAAACGTAGTTCAACTGTGCATGCAGCTCGGCTGATGTGCCAAGCATCACACCCAGGAGAACAAGGAACATGTAACTTGTTCGCCTCATAGATGGACCTGTAAAGTTTGATTTATGTATGAATACACGTAAAAGCAGTATGCACAGAAAGCAGCGGCCCCGTTTTGTCGTTTGAGTCTGTTTTTCATTCCATCTTTAGCGAGGAGGCCCCGATTGAGTTGGTTTGAAGCGTCAAACCAATTATGTTAGCTACATAACACATGCAATATACGAAAGAGTTACAGCTCCCTCTTGGAAAATGTGAAAAAATTGCCTCTATAACCCTTCGACAACAAACACAAAACCGGATACGGACGTGAATCGTTTGCCTGCAACGCCGATTTTTTTTCTTCTCCTCATTCTTTGCTCACCGGATCGGCTTGCCGGACAGAACCGCTCGTCGGCAGACTCCATCGCATTCCTTCTGGCCGACGGAAAACAGCATTTTTACACCCATCACTACGCCGAGGCGGCTGACAGGTACCGAAAAGCATTGAAGTTGAAAGGGGGAAATCCGGACGTCCTGCTGGAACTGGCATGGGCATACTTTGAACAGGGAGAGTATCTGGCCAGCCTCGATGCGGCAAACGAGGGGAGCTACCTTCAGTCGGATATGGCCGAGCAATTCTACACGCTGGTTTCGCTGAATTACTACTTCAATCTCTCTCTGGCGCAGAATGATCTGGAATTCTCCAGACGAAGCCAGGAAGAGATCGACAACTACAAGGCCTTTTCGCTGAAGGAGCCGGACGGACACGACCGCTATCTTCGGCTCGGGATCACCTACCTGAAGCGGGGAGACAGTGCGGAGGTCCTGGCCGCCATCGGGACGGCAATCCGCCTACAACCCGATTTTGTTCTGGCCCACAGGATTCTGGGCAAGGTGTACGATCTCAATGGAATGGATGCCGAGGCGGCTATGGCCTATTCCACCGCCCTGTTCACCAATCCGGACATTATCTATGCGGAGCGCATCGCAACATTCTTCGAAAAAGCCCTCTGCAGAGCCGCCATGCCGGATGCCGAGGGTTGCGACTCACTCACCCGTCCGTCGGGACGTATCGAACTTCTGACCGAAGGCCTTTCCCGTCTGATTGCCGAGCATAATCTGACCGACACTTCCGCAGTTGAATTTTACCTCCCCTGGTTCAGGGAGATGGTTGACAGCAACTACGTCGAACCTTTTCTCCGCCATATCTACCGCTCCATAGAACTCCCTGAAAATAATCAGTGGATCACGGATCATCCGGAACGGATGCGGGAATTCCTGAGCTGGAGCGGCCGATACGAGTGGCCCCGAATCGACACGTCGTCGACCATGGAGGGAGCAGAGGAAGAAACCGGAATGATCACGGAATGATCCGAACCGCTCGCCACGCTCTGTCGGCTCCGTTGAGAATCGTCACGAAGTAGGTACCCGATGGGAGGAAGGCAAGATCGAGTTCCAGATTGATCCGCTCCGGCACCACCGCAACCGAGAGAACCGGTCGACCCAGCACATCCACCACCAAGAGTTCTCCTCGTTTCACCGCCGGAAAACTCCCCTCTACCCTGAGTCGCCCTTCGGAGCGGGTAAGAAGGTTCGGATAGAGACGAAGGAAGGCGGAGTCCGTCACTCCGTCACCATTAACTCCAACAGCCTGGGAAACATCCCATATACGGGCCGTGCTGTCGTAGCTGGCGGTCACCACACGCTTTCCCTCCGGACTGAACCGGGCCGTAAATACCCGGTCCGTGTGGCCGAACAGAGGCATCACCCCCGCACCCGTCGTGCTGTTCCAGACTCCGGCCGACCAATCCTCACTGGCGGTCACCACAAAGCGGCCGTCCGGACTGAATGTAGCTTCGCGCAACCGTCCCTGGTGATTCGCAAGGTCTACCAACAATTCTCCGGTTTCGGCATCCCAGATCTTTGCCGTGGCGTCAAAACTTGCGGTGACGATACGGGATCCGTCGGAACTGTAGAAGGCTGTGCGCAGTCTTCCCTGGTGACCGCTCAGCGTCAGCAGGGAATCTCCGGTTTCCGCATCCCAGATAATTGCGATGCCGTCGAACCCTGC
>CBFGQN010000222.1:0-6731 GCA_965650895.1 uncultured Ignavibacteria bacterium
CCTTTCCGTTGTTGTTTCTGTCGAAGAAAAGATGAACGAAGGTCGGAGGTGAACTGTCGGCTCCGCGATTCAGAACACGACCGGAGAGGGAGGACGTTTGCGGATCGAATGTGAGGTGAAAAAGTTCCAGATCGCGGAGGATCGGTTCGTAGGAGTTCCTCCTTCCCGGCGTCCCGCCGGATGAATCCGTCGTTCCTGTCCACGTGGCCGAATCGTTCGTCGGAAGATCAAACCCCTTCCGCTCAAGTGATCTCCCGTTTCTCCCTCCCCAGGTTCCGCGATAACGAAGGGAGTCGATGGCGGCATTCTGTTTGTTTCGCAGCAATACCAGATCACCGCTGTTGTTGAATGCGGGAAGGGGAGATTGGACATATGGAGAGTTGATTGTCCGGAGGCGAAGCAGTTCGACGGTGTCGTCGGTGATAACCCCGTAGGTTCCCGGAAGAAGAATCATCGAAGGGAGAACCGGACTCCTGCCGGTGGCGTCCTCGATACGCCACCCGCCGATATCGACCGGGAGTGCTCCCCGATTGTAAATCTCGATCCATTCCGGTTCCGGATCGCGCGGATCATACATGATCTCGTTGACGATAACCCCGGTATCGACGGTCGGTTGCCGAAGGATGACCGTTCCGGTGTTGTCTGCCGGACGTTCCTCGTCGTTGAGAAGGAGCGTGACGATGCAGCGTTCTCCTTCAAGGCGAAGCGGACGAGACCAGGAGAAGCTGAGAGTTATTGAGTCTTCCGGGTGGAGAAGCGGAATCGGTTGACGAACAAGTTCTTCCTCCGCAGCAGCGATGGTGTCGTTGTCGGCGTCGTAAAAAAGAACTGCGATCCCTCCTTCGGCATCGTTCGTTCCGGAGTTCCGGACATCGACAACGACATGCATTCCGGACTCATCGAACCGGATTACCTGCAACGTCAGGTCGCGCTCAGGAGGGCGTGTCGAGTTCTCTCTTCCCGGCGTTCCTCCTCTCTGGTCAATTGATGTCCCCCAGGAAGTCGGGATGGTTGAAGGGAGCGTCGGCAGTCTCCGCTCCAGCGAACGCCCGGTTTCTCCCCCCCAGCTTCCGAAATAGTGGAGCGAGTCGACGACGTTGCCTGCAGCGTTTCGCAGGACCACATCGTCTCCGCTGTTGTTGAAGGCGGGAAGATCGATCTCGATAAGGGATGAAGGAATCTCGTAGAGCATCCGAAGCGAACCGGTATCACCGGTGATGATGACGAAGTCTCCGGGGAGAAGCGTGAGGGAAGGAAGCCTCGGTCGGGCCGAACTCCCGTCGTGCAGTCTCCAGTCCTTCAGATCAACCGGCAAATCTCCCCGGTTGATCAGCTCGATCCACTCCGGCTCCGTATTGCCGGGCGTATACATGATCTCGTTGATCGCCACTCCGGTGTCGACGAATTTCTGACGGACGGAAAGTGTGAGGCTGTTGTCCTCCGGACGTTCCTCACCCGGATGGTCGATCACGATCAGAGCCGTTTCTCCAGAGATCGTCAGAGGACGGTTCCAGCGGAGAGGGAGGATGAGTGAGTCTCCCGGCTGAACCGATGGGAGCAAACGCCCTGCCTGTTGTTTGTCGGGCGTTCCGGTCGCGTCGCCGTCGGCATCGTGATAGAGAGCGATGGTGCAGGGGAAGGAGATCTTCGATCCGCTGTTGAGGATCGTAACGATAACGTCAAGGCGGTCCGGATCGAAATATGCCGAGAAGATGTGCAGGTCAAGTCCGGCCGAAGCGATGGAGTTCCGTCTGCCGGGCGTTCCGCCGGACGAATCGACGGAACTTCCCCACGACTCCGCCTGATTCGCCGGCAGAGCGGCCCCGATCCGTTCCAGCGAAATCCCTCCGGTCCCTCCCCAGCTTGAAGAGAAGGAGACCGAATCGACGGTGTTGCCGTCGGCGTCCCGCAGGATCACATCGTCTCCGCCGTTGTTCAGCGACGGGAGTGAAAGCTGGAGGACCGGGACGTTGAACAAACGGGCCGAACGGAGTGCGGCGGAATCCCGCGTCAGCAGCAGATAGCCTTCGGAAGGAATGGTCGCCTCGGGAAGTGCCGGGCGGGCGCTCGTCCGGTCCTGCACCGTCCAGCCGCCGACGGCGACCGGTTGGGGACCGGCGTTGTAGATCTCCACCCATTCCGGTTCGGGCGAACCGGGCGAATACATGATTTCATTGACGATGACCTGTGCCGGAAGAATCGACGGCAGCGCGAGGAGGACGCTCAGCAGAGCGCACCGTGGAGTGTGGTTCATTTGTCGGGGTTCGGATGATTTCGGGTGTCGGTGAATTAACGGAGGCAGTTTAGGGAATTGTCGGTTTTGATGCAAGCCCCCCCGGCCGTATATCCGGTACCCGCATCAACAATCCCATGCCCAGGACGAACATCACGCCGATCACCAGCATCGCCGGACGCTGGCCGAGAGTGATCGCCACCTCGCCGAAGATCAACGGTCCCAGCACCGCCGACGCTTTCCCGAAAAATCCGTCGTAGAACCCGAAGAACTCCGTCTTCTTCTCCTCCGGCGTCAGCAACGCCATCAGCGTTCGACTTGTTGACTGCGAGGAGCCGAGCGCCAGACCGGCAATGCCGCCGACGACGAAGAAGGCGACGGCGTTCTGCACGAAGTAGGCCGCCACCACAACCAGAATCCAGATGCCGAGCGTGATGAAGATCGTTCCCCGCGCTCCGATCCGCTCGGCGATCCGTCCGAAGAGGATCGAGCCGCCGAGTGCGGTTGCCTGAACGATCATGAAGAAGATGATCTGCTGGGTCATCGTGAATCCGAGCGTCTCTTTCATGAAGATGGCCGCCAGCGCGATCACCGTCAGGATGCCGTCGTTGTAGATGAAGAAGGCGGCCAGAAAACGGACGATGTCCCGGTAGCTCCGCAGGTGCGTGAACGTCTCGCGCAAACGACGGTAGCCTTCAGTGATCGGTGATCCCGTCGATGTCCGGATGATGCGCGGCTCTTCCGGCACGTTCCTGAACATCGGGATGCAGAACAGAGCAAACGAGCCGGCGGCGATCAGGAAGGTGAGCCGGACCTGATCCTGCGTCGGTTCTCCCATCAGGATCGGCAGGACTGCGGCCAGAATCAGGAACGATCCGGCGTAGCCGAGCGCCCAGCCGAAAGCGGAGACCCGGGCGTAGTCCTTCTCGACCGCTATTTCGGGAAGGAACGCATCGTAGAAGATCGTTCCCCCCTCGAACCCGACGTTTGCGATAATCAGCAGAACGATTGCCACCCCCAGCATTGCCGGACCGGTCACCCAGTAGAGTCCTGTGGTGGCCGCAATACATGCAATCGTGAAGAGGGCCAGGAAGAATTTCTTCCGGTTCGTTGCGTCGGCGATCGACCCCAGCACCGGACCGATCAGAGCGGTGATGAGCATCGAGGCGGAGATCGTTCGTGTCCAGACGGCTACATTCCCTTCGGCCAGAACCTCCGTGAAGTAGATCGGAAAGACAAGTGTGATGATGATGACGTAGAAACTGGTGTTCGCAAAGTCGAAGAGTCCCCAGGAAAGGATTGTTCTTCGTGAAGCTGTGGTGTTGCTCATGCGGTTCTGATGCGTGTGGCTCTTGTATACGACCTGTGGCGCTTCTCCCGAGGACCGTGTTCCCTTTTTCATGCCGAGGAAGCGAATTGCCGTAACTTAGTTCCTTCCGGGAAAACAACCGCTCCTGATCGGTTCAAAGAATGAGCAATATCGTACGGAACATCCTGATCGTCTTCGGCACGCGGCCGGAGGGGATCAAGCTGGCTCCGGTGATCCTCGCATTGCGGAGATTTCCGGAACGCTTCGCCGTCACCGTCGTGACGACGGGACAGCACCGCGATCTCGTCGCGCCGATTCTCGATTTCTTCGGTATCGTTCCCGATATCGATCTGAATATCATGCGTGAGGGACAATCGCCGTCGGATGCGGTTGTCCGGACGATCGAGCGGCTTGATCCGGTTCTGGCCGAAAAGGAATACGACCGGATCATCGTTCAGGGGGATACCTCTTCAGCGGTCGGGGCGGCGCTGGCCGGATTCTACCGGAGAGTTCCGGTGGCCCACGTCGAGGCCGGCCTCCGCTCGGGGCGGGCCGACGATCCGTTCCCGGAGGAGATGAACCGGCGGCTGATCACACGGCTTGCCGATCTGCACTTCGCCCCGACCGAAGGGAACAGAGCACATCTGTTGCGGGAAGGGGTGCCGGAGGAGACGGTTCACGTGACCGGCAACACGGTGATCGATGCGCTGCACGAAATTGTGGAGCGGACAAAAGATCATGGGGTGCCGGAAGGGATGGAGGGACTGGAAGGAAAGAAGGTTGTCCTTCTGACGACGCATCGGCGTGAGAATCTCGGGGAGGGACAGCGGGGGATCTTCGAGGGGATCAACACGTTGTTGCAGAAATATGAGGAGCTGGCGGTTCTCTTTCCCGTTCATCCGAACCCGCAGGTCCGCTCCGCCGTTCGGGAAATCCTTCGTCCGCACGAACGACTCCGCCTTCTCGATCCGCTCGACTATATCTCTTTCGTTCAGTTGATGAAACGGTCCTGGCTGATCATGACCGATTCCGGCGGCGTGCAGGAGGAGGGACCGGCGCTTGGCGTTCCGGTTCTGGTGCTGCGGGCGACAACCGAGCGGGAGGAGGCGATTGCCTCGGGGAATGCCGTTCGCGTCGGCACGTCGAGGGAGGAAATTGTCGGTGAAGTGGAGCGGCTGCTTCGCGATGAGGTTGCCTGCCGACGGATGGCGCAGCCGGCCTATCCGTTCGGCGGGGGAGGAGCGGTAGGGAAGATCCTGGAAGTGTTGGGGGGCGGACCTGAAATTAAATAGGCCCGGTTCTTCTGATGGGTCTTTGTGCCCTCCGGGTCGGCCGCGGCGGAGAGGAAGATGTACCACAAAGGCACAAAGGGCACGAAGCAACCACCAAGATCAAACCTTTGTGATTCTTCGTGCCCTTCGTGTCTCCGTGTTGAACTTTGCCCCGCCCGGTCGCCCGGAAAATCAAGTGGTTCCGGAACGCTCACTACCGGATCATCAGGAACACGCAACTTCCTCATCTCCTTTATGGTGCATCCGTATCCTGTCCGGAGAGAACTTGCCGCAAAGACACGAAGAATCACCAGGTTCTACAGCCCTTTCACCCACGCCCTGAACTTCTCGCCGACTTCTTCGAAGCTCAGTCCGTCCGCCGTTGACGCCACCACTTCATCGCCGTGGACGACGGCGACGGTTGCGTCCAGATCGATCTCTCCTTCATACGGCGGAATCTCCTTCTCCCGCCCGATCATCCCGTCGGCCTCTGCGTGGACCTGCTCCATCGACTTGTTGACCAGATCCGCCGTCGCCCGTGCACTGAACGGTTCGCCGGTCAGGGCCTCGACGAACTGCAGGAATGTTCTGGAGTTCCCCGGCTTCCAGTAGACCTCCTGCAACTCCGGTCCGATGTTCGGATTGTCGGTGATGTAGCCGTACTTCTTCATGAAGTAATCGCGGGTCTGGTAGACGGCCATCTCGGCGAGGATGTAGCCGTGGTAGTAGGCCGAAGCCTCTCCAGAAAGGAGATGAGGAATCGAGAGAAGGGGACGGGGACCGGCCGGAAGCATCAGCATCTCCTGTTCGATCATTCTGAAGGTTCCCAGCACGTTCTCCGGCGTCAGTTCTTCCTCGGTCATTTCGTAGAGAGCTTTTTCGGCATAGGAGACCGCCAGCATCGAGCGGAGACGCCACGCACGGTAACGGCTTTCCTGTTCAACATTCTTATAGATCAGCTCCTTCGGAATCCTCTCACCCTTGTCATTCTTCGCATAGCGGATCATCCAGTCCGGATCCTTCAGCAGACTGTCCAGGAACATCGATTGCGTCTCGGCCATGGCGACTGATGTCGGGGCGAACTCCTGCGCAAAGCAGGGGGCCGGCATCCGGATGTTGCTGAAGTGGGCGGCGTGTCCCCCCTCGTGGAAGAACGTCTCGCTGGCCCGCTGTCCGCTGCCGACCTGACCCGGGACGGCATTGGCGGTGAAGTTGATCCGTGCCGGGTGGAGTCTCCCGTTTTCCACCCATGCCGGATATGGACCGTGCATGAAGCCGTTGGAATATTTTCCCTTGCGGTCGACCAGATCGAGCTGCATCGTCGCTCCGCCGTAGCTGATGCCGAGGGCGGCAAAGGAACGTCCCCAGCGGAGGAACGCATCTTCAAACGGGAAGTAGGGATCGAGCTCTGCGGTCAGATCTCCTGACGTGTAGAACCCGAAGTTCCAGGGCATGGCGGCCGTCTCTCCTTTCTCCCGGCGCAACTCCTCGACCGAGTTCCGGCAGGCGTCGCGGGTTTTTTCCTCAAGGTCATCGAGTATTTCAAACAATCGTTCCTTGCCGAACCCTTCGTTGATCGAGACTTTCCAGTCGTAGTAGTCTTCATAGCCGATCATCCGGGCAAGTCGGTTCCGCTTTCGGACGATATCGAGAAAGCCGTGCTCCAGAACAAACGGCTCGATGGATCGCAGTCCGTCAAATGCCGCCTCCCGCAGAGCTTCCTCCTTTGCCGTGCGGATTTTCAACGCCAGAGCCACCGAGCTTGCCTCGACGAACTCTTCGGACTCCGGATCGGTGTAGCCCAGTTCCATGCCCCCCCGTTCCCGTTCCAGTCTCCCCTCCATTCCCACAAGTTCCCGGGCGATCTGTTGTGCCTCCTCCCCTTCGATCTGATTGGCGCTGAAGAAACGTTCCCATC
>CBFGQN010000223.1:0-6718 GCA_965650895.1 uncultured Ignavibacteria bacterium
AAACAATCAAAGTATGCTATTCTCAAAACGCTCTCTACCTCTGTGGAGAATCTGAAGAACAAGAAGAATGAAAGAACAGTCGGAACGGTTCATCGGTACAAGATAGGACTACGTGGCGGATCGAAGTTCATCTTTCGGTTCATTCACGACTTCGTAATCCGGAAGCAAACGTTCCTTACGGAGCAGGTGAAGAATCCGCTCCGTTCCACCGGTACGTTCGGCGACGAATGCTCCGGCCATCTCGCCACGCTCACGCCTGAACCGGTCGTCTTCGATCAGACGACCGATATAGTTCCGAAGAGCCGTCTCCCCTGTGACGACCTCAAGGATTCCCTCACGCTGCAAGGCCAGTGCATCCCGCGACCGTTCGATCTTCGGTCCGCACATCAGCGGCAGTCCGCACGCAGCCGGTTCCAGAAGACTGTGAACGCCGGCGCCGAATCCTCCCCCCACCCACGCCATATCTCCGACCCGGTAGAGTTCAGCCAGAAGGCCGAGGCGGTCGACGATCAGTCTCCGCAGAGGAAGTCCATCGGTCTCGCCGGTATCCGGGTGCAGAAACTGGCTGAGCGTCCGGGCATCCGGCATCATATCGCAGAGTGCCGAGATGTGGTCGGGAGTTGGTTCGTGAGGAACGATGACCGTGAAGAGCGCATCGGAAGGGGCGATCTCTCCCAACAGACGTTCGTCTTCGGGCCAGGTACTTCCGGCAACAAGGACAAGACGCCCCCCGGCAAGCGCCCGGACGAGTTCCACCTCATCGGCAAACTCCCCTCGCCGGAATCGCGCCTCTACCCGGTCGTAGCGGGTATCCCCCATCGTCAGCACGGGAACATCGGGCGCAAGGTTCAGAAAGGCCTCACGGTCCTCTTCCTCGACGGCTGCAATCAGCGCAAGGCGTCCATATAATGCGGAGAAGAACGTGCGGACCAGTGGGAAGAACCGGACGGAATTCTGCCGCAGCACACCGTTGATCAACACCGCCGGTATCCCGCGAAGCTGGGTCTGGCGAACGAACTCCGGCCAGAGATCGTAGCGGATGATAATCACAAGGTCGGGAGAGAGCAGATTCATGAACGCATTCATGTCGCTCTGCCGGTCGTGCGGCAGATAGCAGACGCCGTCAGTCTGCGGAAAGCCTTTGCGGAGATCGTAGCCGCTCGAGGAGAAGAAAGAGACGGTAATTCTGTAGGCGCGATCTTCCCGGCGAAGAGCCTCGATCAGCGGGATCGCCTGTTCGAACTCGCCGACGGAGGCGACGTGGAAGTGAATCCGGAAAACCCGTTCAGGCGTTGCCGGAATGCGACTGACCGGACCCCGCCAGTCGGCCCGTCCCTTCAGTCCGCGACGAATTTTCGGCGACCAGATGGCGACAACCCGCATCGTAAGCAGAAAGAGAGGATAGAAGACCAGATGATAGAGCGTATCCCACACTACCAGTTCTCCGGTTTCGTGCTCCGGGTCATCAGGTCGCCGATCGCCTCGCGGGTCTCCTTTTCCCGGAAGAGGATCTGGTAAACCTGTTCGACGATCGGCATCTCCACATGCATCCGGCGACTCAGTTCGTAGGCCGACTCCGTCGTGGTTACCCCTTCGGCCACCATCCGCATCTCATCGACGATCTCCTTCAGCTTCCGTCCCCGTCCGATCTGTTCTCCCACATACCGGTTGCGGCTGTGCCGACTGGTACAGGTAACGATCAGATCGCCCAGTCCGGAAAGTCCGCTGAACGTCTCCGGTCGTGCCCCCATCGCCGTGCCGAGTCGTGTGATCTCGGCCAGTCCTCTGGTGATCAGGGCCGCCTTCGTATTGTCGCCGAACTCCAGTCCGTCGACAATGCCGGCGCAGAGAGCGATCACGTTCTTCAGCGCTCCCCCCAGTTCCACACCGATAATGTCGTCGCTGCTGTAGATGCGAAGCGTCTCCGAGTTGAAGAGTTCCTGCACACGCCCGGCAGCTTCGGCCGAAGGACTTGCGGCGACCAGAGCGGCCGGATCGGAGCGGGAGACTTCTTCGGCGTGACTCGGACCGGAGAGGGAGACGATCTGTTCGGGAGAGACCTTCAGCACGTCGGTCAGAATTTCGCTGACGCGCATCAGCCTCCCCCGCTCGATCCCCTTCGACGTGTTGACGAAAAGTGCCGAAGAGAGATCGCATTCGGCAAGAGGCGTGATCGTGTTCCTGATAAACTGGGTCGGCGTGGCGATAACGACAATCCCGGCAGATTCCACTCCCCTCACGTCATCGATGATCTCCAGAGACGGAGGGAACGGAACGCCGGGAAGGTAGAGACGGTTTTCCCGTTCGGTACGAAGAAGATGTTGCTGTTCGGCGTTGTGTGCCCAGAGAAGAACGGAATGACCAAGTCGGGCAAGATAGACCCCGAGAGTCGTTCCCCAGCTTCCGGCACCGATACAACCAATGTTCATGCTCTCTTTTCAGGTTCCTTCAGGCTGTGCGCTACGAGCTTTTCCTGAACACCCAGAGCTTGTTGAAGCGGTTTTCCCTCCCCTGCAACATGCGCTCGATGTTCGAGCGGTGCGTGAAGATAAGGAACCCTGCCAGACCGATAATGAAGAAGAGAAGAGTGTGATAGCCCTGAATCTCCACGCCGAAGATCGTGTGACGGACAAACATCGTCGTCGGCAGCGAGGCCGCGGCGATCATCGAGCCGAGCGATACGTAGCCGGAGGCAAGCAGAACCAGAAGAAAGATGCCGATGGCGATCGCCACCTCAATCGGCGTGATGGCGATCAGCATTCCCAGAGCCGTGTTGATCCCCTTCCCCCCCCGGAAACCGCCGAAGACCGTCCAGACGTGACCGATTACCGCAGCGATGCCGGCAATGACCGAAACGATCGTGACGTCTTCAAACGGCGTCATGTTCGGAAAGGGAAGGTTGCCGGTAAAGACCATCCGGGCAACGGAAACCGCCGCGATCCCCTTGGCGATGTCGATAAGCTGTACGGCCAGGCCGGCCTTCCAGCCGAACGTGCGGAATGTGTTGGTGCTCCCCATGTTTCCGCTCCCCTTCTGCCGTATGTCAACGCCGAAGAAGAGTTTGCCGATGATAAGGGCGCTGGGAATGGCTCCCAGCAGATACGCGACGACTATGATAAATGTTAACTGCATGTATGTCTATTCAACTCACTTGCTTTCTGTACAATAACAATATCAGGGAGCAGGGTCAAGGGTGGAATGGACAGCCGCACAAGTTACGCAAGAGCATCCCCTATGTCAACCGTACTTCTTCCAATGATCTCCGAATCTGCTCCCCGAAGTCCCCACCATGACGAATTCCGGCCCGATTCATGGTCCTCCTCCTCCCGACTTCACCTGACGTTACGCATTGATATTCAGACCGGTTCTGTCGACGGGATAACCATGTGTACCGGGAACTCCCGGGAATTTCTTCTGTTCAACAGGGTTATCTCACCATGGACTTTGGGAAATCCATCGGTTGCTGTAGATTCGGTAGCGGAAATTCATTGTTGAAAGATGTAAACCAAACCGGATAATGAATCGCCATGCCCGGAACCGAGCAGAATACCATTGAAGGAACGAAGGCCAGACTTGAGGAAATCGAGCGTGAGCTGGCCGAGCTGAACGAGGAGCGGAACAAGCTCAAGTCGCAGTGGGAACTGGAGAAGGAACTGATCAGCTCGATCCGTTCGATGAAGAGCGAAGTGGAACAGTTAAGGAACGAAGCGGCCGACTATGAGCGGAAGGGAGACCTTGCCCGCGTCGCCGAGATCCGCTACGGCAGCATTATCGAGCTGGAGAAACGCCTTGAAGAGGCAAACCAGCGACTGGCCGAAGCGCAGCAACATCAGCACCTGTTGAAGGAAGAAGTGGACGCCGAGGATATCGCCGACGTCGTCTCGCGGTGGACCGGCATTCCGGTCTCCCGTATGCTGGAGAGCGAACGGACGAAGCTGCTGAAGATGGAGGATCGCCTGCACGAACGGGTCGTCGGACAGGAGGATGCCGTCCGGAGCGTCTCCGACGCCATCCGCCGTTCGCGGGCCGGATTGCAGGATCAGGGAAGACCGATCGGCTCGTTCATCTTCATGGGAACCACCGGTGTCGGGAAGACGGAACTGGCCCGCGCTCTGGCCGAGTTCCTGTTCGATGACGAGAAGGCCATCGTCCGGATCGACATGAGCGAGTATATGGAGAAGTTCTCCGTCTCCCGACTGATCGGCGCCCCTCCCGGGTATGTCGGCTATGAAGAAGGGGGACAACTGACCGAGGCGGTCCGCCGTCGCCCCTACTCCGTCATCCTCCTCGACGAGATCGAGAAAGCCCACCCGGAGGTTTTCAATCTGCTGCTTCAGGTCCTTGACGAAGGGCGCCTGACCGACAGCAAGGGACGTGTGGTGAACTTCACCAACACGATCATCATCATGACCTCGAATCTCGGCTCCCACCTGATCCAGGATCGTCTGCAACAGATGACCCCGGAGAACCGAGACGAGATCATGGGAGAACTTCGCACCCAACTGATGACGTTGCTCCGCAAGGAGATGCGCCCGGAGTTCCTGAACCGGGTCGACGACATCATCATCTTCAAGCCGCTGACGCCGGAGGAACTCCGGAAGATCGTCGACCTGCAGATCGAACGGGTCTACCGAATGCTCCGGGCAAACAACATCGGTCTGGAAGTGGAGGACGAGGCGAAAGACTGGCTGGCCAAACTCGGCTACGACATCGCTTACGGTGCCCGTCCGCTGAAGCGGGTGATCCAGCGACACATCATCAATCCCCTCTCCGAGGCGATTCTCTCCGGAGCCTTCACCGCCGGCGACACCGTCCGCGTTGTGCTGGACGAGCAGGGGTTGATTGATTTTGAGAAGGGATAGTCGGATGCAGAAAGGGCTTGCCTGCCTGTATACGCGGCAAGCAAGCCCTTACACGAAGCAGGTTGCTGATGCCGACCATCAGGAGATTGATTGTCCGAAACAGATCCGGTGCCCGTCGACCGTCGTCACGGCGAACTCACGCATGCCCCACGGTTTTGTCTGGATATCGTGCCAGAACTCCGCCCCCCGATCCGCAAGCTCCCGATACAGAGCGTCCACATCGTCGACCACGGCGTAGGCAAACCATGTGTGGTCCTGACATTCACGAATCGGCGTAAAGGATCCCGAGGCCTCCCCAAGCCAGATCCTGAAGTTCCCCCGCTCCACGACGTACCATCCCTCCCCGGTCCCCTCCGGACGTTGAACGATGTCGAATCCAAGGACATCACGATAATACGAGGCGGAACGGGCACCCTCCTCGACTCCGAGAATAAATTGCGACGTCAGAATTTCCGCCGTCCTGATCTCACTTGTCTGTTCCATAGGTTCTTCCCGAAATACATTATGAGTGGAAAAGATCGTACCGGTCTTCTTGCAGCCCATCGAGTCTCGGCCTTGGTGTTTTTCACCATCCGCTGCGGCGGACACAAACGCCGAGGATCATTCGCAAATCGCAAATCGACATTCGCACTTCGTCATTCCCCCGGCGTAATCCCCACCGCAATCCTCCCGGCCAGATCAAGCCGGTCGCCGCTGAAGAGGCTGTTGAGTTCGCTTGTCCCGAAATCGATCGAGAGCCACTCCACCGGACGAACGCCGACGCCCAGACCGAGACCGACCGGACTGATGCCGCCGACCGAAAGTCCCGTCCGCAGGGCAAACTCCGGTATGATACTCCAGTCGACGCCGAGAGCCAGACGGGGATCGGGCGTGTTGCCCGGAACCTGATTCAGGGGTGCCTCCCCCTCAAGCCCGATGGTCAGCGTCCCCTGGAAGTCGGGGTCGTTTGCCCCGAGCGTCATCCCCAGACCGGCACGGAAGGTGGCCGGAAGAGAAGATGAATAGCTCCCCACATCCACAAGCTCCCCTTCAAACCGTTCGAACTCCGCATCGGTCAGGCTGGCTCCGAGCGTGTCGTGAAAATCGCTTGCGCGGCGCTCGCGTGCCTTGTTGTTCCAATCGATTCTCCCTACGTTTCCGAACACCAGGCCGTAGTGGAAGATCTGTTTTTCTCCCCTGTAAAGGATACCGCTGACGCCCGCATCGAAACCGTAGCCGAAGCCTGCGGTCGCCGGGAAGGGATTCGAGAAGAAGTTCGAGGGGGCGTTCACCTGGTCGAAATCATCAGGCTCGGCGGACTGGAAGACATAGCCGCCACGGACAAGAAAACGGAGTGTGCCGTTGACGTTGATCTGATCGATGTAGATCGCGCTGTTCTCCTCCACATCGAAGTGACCGACTCCTCCGATCAGTTTTGCGGTCAGTCCCAGTCCGGTCGAGGGGAACCATCCCCTGGCCGATTGATCACCGAAGACCTTGCCGTAGGAAACCCCGAACTCCGTCAGCCACGTCACCCCGATTCCCCGGTTGACGAAACGGAAGTTCTGATCGGCGATGTTGCTCGTCTCGATCAGCTTCGGAAGTGAGTCGGGAAAATTGATCCGGGCGTATGCGCGGGAACCGTAGTGCAGACCGAGCGTGCCTCCCCCCCCTTTCAGTCGCCAGATGCCGCTCAGGAAATTGATGCCGCCGTTGGCAAAGAGGCGTTCGTCGACAAGGAGCTTGCCGATCTGCTCGCGATCTTCGTTGGAAGTTCCGTTCAGCGAGCCGAAGATCCGGCTGAACTCATCCCCCTTCAGGTAGGTGCCGCCGATCGAGCCGAGCGGGCAGCCAGACTGGCTGGTCCTCTCCCTTGG
>CBFGQN010000224.1:0-6711 GCA_965650895.1 uncultured Ignavibacteria bacterium
AGGCACGCGGATTCTTGATGGCGTCCACATTGAAGTCTCCGGCAAAGACCGATATCTCATCGTCGGCCGGGATCGCCTCGGCCATGCCCAGCATTCTTGCCGTTGCCGTCTGGGCGTCGGCTCCCGGCGTGGTGTGGACGGCGAAGATCTTGAACCTCCGGTTGAGCCCGCCGATTTCGGTGAATGTCGTCAGCACCGGACGGCGATCTCCCGAATTCGGAAACGTGAGCTGGCTTCCGCCGGAATAGAATTTGCACTGTGCCGCTGCGGTCGTGCCGTTGGGAAGAGTCTGATTCCAGGGATCGGGATAGGTTGCCGCCGTTGCGCCGGGAGGGACCGAGGGACCGGTCTCCTGGCGTGCCTGCGGCCAGACGTAGGGGCCGGTGAACGTCAGCCGGTCGGCCCGGTAGAAGACCCCGACCGCCTCGGTGTAGGTGGCCCTGTGGATATCCTTGTTGACGGTTCGTAGCGGAGGGACGAGGGCCCACTGGTCGTTGTAGAGTTGCAGCAGCCTCCAGAGATAGAACAGGCCGTCCGGTCCCCCGCCGGTTGCCAGCGTTCCGATCGTCCCCTGACTGCTTCGGGGTTCCACCACGACAAGGATCGAAGGGTCGGATTGCGCGACCGTGCTGACGATATACTGCCGGTTCGCCCCCGAACCGAGCATGCTCTGCAGGCGCTCGGTCGAGTTGGACCCCTCGGCGTTCTCGATGCGGTTCTTCGTGAAGAACTGGATGTTCCAGGCCAGGATGCGCATCAGCCTTCTCCCTCCGGATCGGCTTCACGAAGCCGGTTCGTTGATTGTGTGCCCTTCATATCTTCTTTCGTCGGATTGTCTGTTCTCTATGGTTCGGGAGTTGAGGAAATTCAGATGGTCTGTCGGATCATCTCTGTCGGGTTGTCGTTATCTGCCCTATTGTTGTTGTCCGCCGTGCCTCCCCATCAGATGTCGACAATGATGGGAAGGTGATCGCTTGTCCCCCCTCTGAGATTCGCGTTCGGTGCGGCCAGGTGACCGTAGTTGAGCAGGCTTCGAAAGACCTCGTTCTGCTGTTCGGTTGACTGAAGCTGTTGAATCTGCTGCAGACTGTAGATCATATCCTTCGATAGTCCGTTCGGAATTCCGGTCCCGTCGACCACACGGTTGATCACGTATCCCGTCGGAGTCTGCTGGGGCGTGACGTTCTGGCCGTAACGTACCCAGAAGTTGTCGAGCGATTTCTGCGGTCTGTAGTTTGACGGGGTTGCCTGATACTGCTGCTGGCCTGTCGTCGGTCTGTAAATGGTCGGTTCTGCGGGAACCGTATAGTCGAAGTCGTAAAGCATGGGAATCGAGGTGAAGAAAGCGTTCTTGTTTTCGATGGCGTCCACATTGAAGTCTCCGGCAAAGACGGAAATTTCATCGTCGGCCGGGACGGCCTCGGCCAGTCCCAGCATCCTTGCCGTCGCCGTTTGTGCGTTGGCGCCCGGGGTGGTGTGAACGGCGAAGATCTTGAACTTCCGATTGGGAGAATTCTTTTCGGTGAATGTGGTCAGCACGGGACGGCGATCCTGGGATCCGGGAAATGTGACCTCCTGGTTCAGGTTGTTGTAGAACTGACACTGCGCTGCCGCCGTCGTGCCTGTCGGAACCATCTTGTCCCAGGGATCGGGATAGGTGGATGCGGTTGCTCCGGGAGGAACGGAGGGACCGGTGTTCTTCTTTGCGTTCGGCCAGACATAGGGACCGGTGAACGTCAGCCGGTCGGCTCGGTAGAACACGCCGACCGACTCTGTGTAGGTTGTGCTGAGGACATCCTTGTTCACCGTCCGCAGCGGCGGAACCAGGGCCCAGTTGCTGTTGGACTTCCGGAGCAGAACCAGAAGGTACAGGAGTCCGTCCGGCCCTCCGCTGGTTGCCAGCGTGCCGATCGTCCCCTGACTGCTCCGGGGTTCAACCACGACGAATATCGAGGCATCCTGTCCGGTCACCGTGCTGGTGATGTAATTCGAGTTCGCCAGCGACCCGGCGGCGTTCAACAGGTGATCTATCCCGTCGGTTCCCGTATCGTTGTAGATCCGCTTCAGCGTGAAGAACTGGATGTTCCAGGCAAGAATACGCATCAGATATCCTCCTCCATCAGGTCAGCCAGCGGTATCAGTTTTGTCGGTCCGCCCAGATTGCCGGAACTCCCCGTGCCGCCGGTCTTCTTCTTCGCCTGCGGTTTCGCGTAGGCGGCGTACCATCCGAGCGTCGAGTTCTCCCCTGCCGTCGCGTTCGGGTTGCCGAACAGCACGAAGTTGACCTGTCCGGTCGGAGGGAAGGAGAAGCTGAGGAACTTGAAGCCGATACCGTAGAGGACCAGAATGAACGAGTTGCTCTCCGGCAGCACGACGATTTCCAGCGTCCTGAACGTGATGTTGAAAATTCCCTGAATTGAAATCTCCCGCTTCGATCCGCTCGATCCCGGCAGCTTCAGTCCGGTAAAGACCCTGTAGCTTGAACCTGATCCGCTGCTCGGACTCCAGGCGGCCGTCAGACTTGCGACAAAACCGACCTTCGCCGCCAGCGCTCCTGGGGAGCCGAGGTTGACGTTGAAGTTGAGCGAATACCACGGGAAGCTGAGCGTGCTCTGGCTGAGCGGACTCTGCAGGCCCATGAAGCCGAGATCGGTCGGCGATGTGTTCTGCTCTGCCTGCGTGAAGCCGCTGATGGTCAGAGGGAAGTGGTTGAAGAAACTTCCTTCCCGCGCCGTGCTTCCGGCAAGATCGAACGACAACTGCGAGGCGTCGAAGGTGAACGCCGATTCCGGCGTCACGGCCGAGGGATCGAACGACATGTCGATGAGCAGATTGCCGAAGTTCAGACCCGAAGGCGTCGTCTCTCCGTTCTCGCGACCGAAGGAGAAGAGGTCAAAACCTTCGAGCGACCGGAAGTCGAGCAATCCCCAGAAGACAAACTGCGAGTCGGTGTTGGTGGATGTGCTCTCCGAGGTGACGGTGACGAACTCTCCCTGCGTGATCTCCACGGCGTTCAGCACATCACTTGTCATGTTGAAGATCGAAGCGTCGTCGGTCGGCGTGGTGAAGGAATAGGATTCCAGCGTCTGTCCGTTGACCGTGTGCTTCTGGTAGACCCCGAACATCCGGATGATGTTGCCGTCCGCGGAACCCTGAAGCGTTGATTGTTCTCCGAACAGCCGGTTGATCTCCAGTTCGATAACGCTGGAGAAGGCGGCGACCGCCGAGTTCAGGAAGAGAACCTTCAGTTGTTCGACCTGGAACTGGTAGTCGGCGAAGCCGGGTCTCAGCGGAGTGGGGGCCTTGTAGTTGATCAGACCGAAGATCGACGAGTCGGAGACGGTGATCTCTCCGCCGTCGGTCGGCACGTTGATCTTTGCGGCGTTGATGCCGATATGGTGGGCGAAAAATTTGCTCTGGTCGATGCCGACCGCCAGACCGGCCAGTTCCGAGGGGAGGGCGGTCAGCGGGGCGTAGCCGTTGAGGATCAGAATACCGTTCCAGTTCTCGTTGTTGACCGCGTTGAGAAATGCGGCGAAGTCCGGATCGTTCGGGTCGACGTCTGCGATCATGCTCGTGATCGCCTGCGAGGTGGCCAGCGGAGATGAGTTGAAGGTGGAGGGGAAGGCCCACGATCCGGTCTGCCCGGCAAGATCGGTGATCGCCATATCGTAGAACTTGACGATCATGATCGTTCCCAGCTCGGACCATCTGGGCTTCCCGCCGACCGGGTCGGTCGCCGTCGGGTCCAGATCGAAGTTCCATGCCTCGCTTGAATCGGCTCCGATCGTGATCGTCGCGTTGGCCTTCTTCAGGTAAGCGGAGATGCTGTTCGGATCGGAGATCACCAGAAAGAGCTTGTTGCTCTGGAAGGCCGACAGCAGATTATCCTGCACGTCGCTCAGCAGAAACTGGATGTTCCCCGGCATCTGCGCCAGAATGATCTCTTCCCAGACCTTTGCCGCCCCGCCGGTATATTTCGCCAGCAGACCCTGCGGTGTGGTGCTGAAGGGACTCTGCCCATCGGTTGCATCCGGACGACTCGGATTCGGCTGCGCAGGTGCGTTGTTCAGCGCGGTCTTGCGGGCCGGACTGACGACCTGCGATTCCATCTGGTCGTACGAGGGGAGCTCCGCTCCGGCCAGACCGGAGTATGGCAGCATCGGGAAGACCAGCGTTGATGTCGGTGGCCAGGGGATCGTTGCCGCCTGCACCGGCACCGCCGCCAGAGGTTTGATTGTGGTGACACCGTCGGTCTGTGAGGAGCTGTAGTTGTAGAGGACCGATTGATCCGGCTGCGCGAAGTAATCGGTCGGATTCGATTCCGCAGTCACCGAGACAAATGATGTTGTCGGATTGGTCGCAGGTTGCAGCGTCGTGTAGCCCGGCTTCTGACCGGGGAAAAATCCGGTGGCGAATGCGGCGTTCCCCGGAAAGAAGGAGATCAGATTTGTCCCGGTCGACAGCTCCATGTACTCCACACCCGAAAGCCCGCACATCAGGTTGACCGTGCCGCTTCGCTTCGTCTTCAACGTGAAATCTCCCCGGGGCACCAGATAGAACGGATCCCGCACCGTCGGTGCGCTCCCCTGCTGGTTGATCGAAAAGACGAGGGCGGAGAAATCCGTCGGTGCGCTCGTGCCGGTCAGGGGAAGCAGGGAGAAGACGTCGCCGAGCGTTCCGTTGTAGTAGACCGGAACTTCCGCTGCCGCCGGTGCCGAGGAATTCCCGGCGTCGGAGCCGTTGAAGGCCAGGAAGGTGCGGGCCGGATTCAGCGGTGCGAGGGGATCGAAGTTTCCGTAGAGCGTCAGTCCGGCGGCGAAGACCGGATAGCGGAGGGAGGAGAGAAAGAAGGAGTTGTCCGACGCCGCCTCGTTCACATCGGTTGCGCTGAAGGGCTGGGCGTAGAAGTATCGCAGCCCGACATCCATCGCGTCCAGATTTCCCTTGCTCGGCGAGATGCCGAACTGGGCCGAACCGGCAAGGTCCCCGGCAAAGGGGATCGTCAGAGTTCCATCGGTATCAATCGACGTTCTCCCCCAGTCGGCCGTCATCCGGATCTTTGTCGAGCCGCTCCCCTGAAATGTGAAAGCGCTGTTCGTCTCATCCTGCGCCACCGATGAACCGGCCGGAATAAAGAGCGAGATGTTGCGAAAGGGGAGGGTGACCGGAAAGGAGGTTGCGTATGCCCCTTCGCCGGAAGGTTGATAGACGGCAATCGGTATGCCGTTCAGGATACCGGAACTTCCCGGCTGTTCAAACCAGACGAAGCGGGTCCCCTTCATGCGGGGATCGGCCAGATAACTCCAGGCCGCAGCGGCAAATCCCGCCTCGCTCCCCGACTTCAGCGGCTCCTCAAGAAAGAGATAGGCTCCCGGAAAGTTGTTCCACGAGTCGCCGAACGCAATTGTTCCGGGGGGATTCGATGTGTCCTCGGGAAGAAGGTAGAGGAGCGTTCCGGGGGTAGCCGTGCCGTTGTCGGCGGCGGCGTAGAGTTGCGGAACCGCTGTCGATTGTTTGAACTCCATAGGGGGCCTCCTGGCTCACATACAGATGATGACGAATGTCGATTTTCGAATGGCGAATGTTTGAAGCTCTTCTGCTCCCCTTGCTTTCCATGCCCCGCCCACTCCAAGCTCACGCAAAGAGCAAAGACGCAAAGCTGACAACTCAAAGCTCATAGCTGACGCTCAAAGCTCATAGCTGACGGCTCAAAGCTCATAGCTGACAACTCAAAGCTCATAGCTGACGGCTCAAAGCTCAAAACCCACCCCCATCAGAACGTAAACGTAATCCCATCCCCCGCAATCAGCGGAATGTCGAACATGCTCGGAGAGAGAGCGGCCAGTCCCTGCGTGAACGGATTGATCGTGGAGGTCAGTCCGCTTGTGCTGGCGGTTGAGGTCCGGAGGACCGTTACGGTATTCTGTTGCGGGCTCAGAGGGATGGTCGTGAACCGCTGAATGATGTTTGTGATGGTTGTTCCGATCGTCACATACTCCAGTGCGGTCTGTCCGCGAACGGTGATCCAGACCGGAATCTCCGGCACGGCGATGGACCGTCCCAGGAAGATCGAACAGAGATTCGGCGGGTTGCCCGATGCATCGCATGAGGGATATGCCTTCGTCGCGGTGTTCAGCAGGGCCAGCGTCTGGGCGCCGATCAGCGTCACGTTGTTTGTGGTCGTCTGGTCCCCCGGCTGCGACGGACTGCCGATCGACTGCGGATAGATCAGCCGCCAGTACTTTCGCTGTCCGGAGATCGGTTGCAGGTCGACCACGCCGGCGGCTACGATAGGGTCGGTGGAGGCGTTGTTGATCGTCGGCGACTTGATGTTTCCGAGAAACGCGTCGAAGGCCACAACCCGTCCGTTCTCCGTGTCGACCGAATCGATCGTCAGCGGAAACCGGCCGTCGCCGATATAGCCGTTCATCTGCGAGGTGGGGGAGAGGAACTGGCTGACCTGCGTCTCCAGCAGCAGGCGCATGCCGGCCCGAATGTCGACGTAGGGAATCGTTCCGGCCGAGAGTCCGGGAGAGAACCCGTAGCGGTAGAAGAGACTCTCGATCGGGGGGGAGGGCATCCGATCGGCGATCCGCTGACCGATCAGGTAGGTGGCTCCCGGGACAAGAATGTCCTGCAGTTCAAAGTTCGTTTCGATGTTCTGCAGGAAGTCCGTGAAGTTCGCCATCAGCGCGCTCCTGGCACTGT
>CBFGQN010000225.1:0-6701 GCA_965650895.1 uncultured Ignavibacteria bacterium
GGAAGGGGGAACGTTCCATTCCTTTGCCAACATCACGCTTCGCCGCTATGCCGGACTTCTGGACTATCAGAACAACTTCACGATTCTCGATCAGGGGGATGCGCAGGACGTCATCAATTTTCTGCGGGGACAGATGGGACTGGATGCGAAGAGTCGCCGGTTTCCGCGGAAACAGACTCTCTGCTCGATCATCTCCGCCTCGGTCAACCGGGTGACGCCGGTCCAGGAAATCGTCGAGGAAGAGTATCCCCACTTCAGACGGGAGACCGAGGAGATCGAACGGCTGGCCCGGGCCTACCGCGAATACAAACGTCGCCACAACCTGATGGATTACGACGATCTGCTGGTCAACACCGCACTGCTGCTGGAACGGCATGAGGATATCCGCAGGATCCTGGCCGACAAGCATCGCTACATCATGGTCGACGAGTATCAGGACACGAACAAGCTTCAACATGCGATTGTCCGCCTGCTGGGTGAGAAGCACCGGAACGTGATGGCCGTCGGGGACGATTCGCAGTCGATCTACAGCTTCCGGGGGGCGAACTTCCGGAACATCATGGACGTCCCGCAGACATTCCCCGGGACCGAGGTCATCAAGCTTGAAGAGAATTATCGTTCGACGCAGCCGATTCTGGATTTCACCAACGAGATTCTCCGGCGGGCAGTCGAGAAGTATGAGAAGCATCTCTACACGCGCCGGACCGGGGGACAGACGCCGATGATCGTGGCGACGGCGACCGATCAGCTTCAGTCGGAGTTTATCGTGCAAATGGTGCTGGAACTTCGGGAGCAGGGACGGGAGCTGAGCGACATCGCGATCCTCTTCCGTTCCAGCTTCCTCTCGTTCGATCTGGAGATCGAGTTGAACAAGGCAAATATTCCCTACGTGAAGATGGGGGGATTCAAGTTTGTGGAGACCGCTCACGTGAAGGACCTGGTGGCCCACCTCCGGGTGATCCACAACCCGCAGGACGTCGTCAGTTGGAACCGGATCCTGCTGCTGCTCGAAGGGGTCGGTCCGCGAACATCGCAGAAGGTGATCGATCTGATCTCCGAGGGAGACCTCCGTCTGGACGCACGCTCGGCGGAAGAGGCGCCGGGGAACGAACGGGTGGCCGCACTCTTCCGGTTCCTCGGCTCGATCGGGTCGGACGAGATGCCGGTGGCAGAGAAGGTGGAACGGCTGATCGAGTACTACCGGCCGATCATGAAGGGGAAGTATGATGACTATTCGAAGCGGGAGAAGGATATCGAGGTCTTCGCCGAGATCGCCGGACGATATCGCTCGCTGAACTCCTTCCTGGCCGACATGGCGCTGGAACCGCCGACCGAATCGGTGGTCGGCATCGAGGGGGGTGAAGAAGAGGAGAAACTGGTCCTCTCGACGATTCACAGCGCCAAGGGACTGGAGTGGGATACGGTCTTCGTCCTGACCGCACTCGACGGACGATTCCCGACGTTCCGCGCGGCCGAGGATCTGGACGATATGGAAGAGGAGCGCCGCCTGATGTACGTCGCCTCCACACGGGCAAAGAACCGGCTGATCATCTCCTACCCCCTTGATCTCTACGACCGGGAAATGGGGATGACCCTGACCAAACCCTCCCGCTTCATCGCCGATATCCCCGACGGCATCGCCGACCGGTTCGTCGTGGAGGACGACTGATTCTCTTCTTTGCGCCCCTACGGTTATTTCACTACGACAAACCGGAACATAACGATCCGATCATCACCGTTCCGCGCGGCAACGATGTAAACGCCGCTCGGCAACCCCTCCGGCATCTCCAGCTTCCATTCTCCCCTGCCCATCTCTTTTACCGCATCAATCCCCATGGCCTGACCGAACAGATTGTAGAGCCGGAAATCCGACAGCTTCCGCGCATCGTTTTCCCACCGCAGCAGAACCGATCTTCCCCGGACCTCAACGCTCCCCTCTGCAACTTCCTCCGCTTCATCAACCGAACCGGTTTCATCGATGCCGTTTCCGCTGAGGAACACGACGCTCATCCCGTTCTCCGGATCGTCCGTTTCGATCTGCACGATGCCGTCCAGTCTGCCGTAGCGTTCCGGGGCGAAGCAGATCGTTAACGTCACGCTCCCGCCGGGAGGGATCACCACCGGGTTGTCCGGTACCGAGACGGTGTCGAGATAATAGCCTCCGGTGACCAGAATCGAAGAGATCGTCAGGGGCGTCGCGCCGGTGTTGGAAACGAGCAGTTCCACACACTTCTTCTCGCCGATCCAGACCGAACCGAAACGGATGGAATCCTGATGCCGGATCCGGGGACCTCCCATCGTTACGCGCAACGGAATTTCATAGACGCGGCAGTTGACCTTGACGAGGAGGACATCGTTGAATGTGCCGATCGTGGCCGACTTGAAAAGGACGGGAATCGTGAATCGGCTGTTCGGTAACAGAACAAAAGGAACCGAACCGGACAGGTTCACCCGCCATCCCTTTGCCCCATGATGCAGCCAGACGCTGTCGACCCGGATCGGGAGATCGGCGTTCCGATTATCGACCGTCACCTCCACCCGCTCCTCCTGATTCGGGTTGACGTTGTTCAGCGTCACCGACTCGTGCGAAAGCGTCGGGAAGGCGGCGCGGAACTCGAGTTGGAACGTATCGGCATTTCCGGCGAGATCACGGACGACGATAGTTGCATTTCCCTCTTTGGCGCCATCGAGCAGACGCAGGTCGAATGTGTGTACCGCACTTCCCGACCGGGGATTGAGATCGCCGATTACGTCGACGCTGACCGCATCGACAAGAACCACCTCGGCGATTCCCCAGTCCTGCTCTCTGTTGTCCCGCAGGTGTACCCCGAACCGTTCCCGACCGCAGAGCGAGTCGACGGTGATAAACGGCGAGAGCGTATCGACCTTTATCTCTCCCACAGCCCCCGCAATCGGCCAACCGTAGGAATCGAAGTCGCCGATACCGTACACGTAACCGCCGAAGAGGCTGTTTCCCTCGATCGCGAAAACGGCATCATCCGGGATACGCAGCGTAGCCCAGACGTACTGCGAGTCGAGTCCGTCCACCGATCCCTGAGCGATTATTCGCGGATCATCAAGCAATGATGTGCCGTTGATCCGGAGCGAGGCAACTCCTTCCGTGTGGGCGACAACCGTCACGAAGTGTTGATCGAACTGTTCTCTGGTCGCCCCCCGGTTCGGCATCGTCTGGAATACTGCGGATCGCTGGAACTGACTGACCGGTGTGGTGACGACCAGATAGGGATCGAAACGGGCACCCGCATCGGGATCCACAGACTTCGACTGCGAATAGTGAGCGACCAGAAGAGGCTGGTCCGACTCGACGGCACTGACCTTCGTCATGATCAACTCCTTGAAGCGCCCTTTCGCTCCGAGTTGATACGTCTCGGTCCCCTCAGAGGTCGTTACCGTAAAGTTTGTCGTCCCCTCTTCCGCAGCGATGATCCGCACCATATCTCCTCCGTTTCTCCCACCGAACGGAACCACAACGTACTCATGCCCCAGCGCCTCGACCGGCGGGAGCATTTCGATCAGGTGATCCTTGCTGTCATATTCCCAGGGGATGGCAGCCCGGACATGGCCGCTCAGAAGGCCGACAGGTTTGTCGGCGGAGACTCTCGAACCGGTCAGGTCGGTCCCTCCACGCACGGTCCCGCCATCCTGCACCTGCCATATCTGCCCTTTCATCAGCATTTTCGAAAGAGGTTTGTTCGGCGTCCCCCCGGAACGGGTTCTCACCGCAGGATAGATCGTGACGAGCGTGCTGTCCTCGGCGGCGATGACGGCGAACTCGCCCTGACGGGGCTCGGCGAGGCAAATACTATCGGAACCACCAGAGAGCGTAGTCGTATAGTGATCCACATAGTAATTCGCCGTCACGTACTCCCGTCCCCAGGCACTCGTCGGCAGTGCCAGATAGCCGTCGGAGGTCTGGGGTTTGCTGCTGTAGCAGTAGAGGGAAACGGGTTCGTCGGAAGTGATCTCGAAGCTCTTGTTGCAGATTCCCTCGCCGAGGCACTCGTACTGTTCCCCGTTTAACGTCAGCGACCATATCTCGAACGGGGCGAGCGTACGAGAGAGTTCAGTCCCATTCGGATACCTGAACGTGACGTCGACGCTATCCCGGGCAGCAATAGCAATACGTTGCTCCGGAAATTGCCGTCCGTCCCGAATTGCACAAACCGAGGTATTCTCGTCATTCTGCATGAACCCGACAATGAAATGCGTCCCGACCGCATCGGCCCGCTGAATCGTCGGTCCCCCCTTTTCGGGGTCGGCCGACTGCGCGTTGAGAACATGCGGAAGAATGACGAAAGAAGAGAAGAGCAAAACGGCAAGGATGCGTTTCATAACGGGCCTCAAGATGAATCGGGTTCAAGGTTTCAGGATTGCGCGGAAAGTAGCCTCTTTCGCCTGGAACGGCAAATGAAATTTCCTCCTTCCTTCTTTGCGCCTTTGTCCTTTGCGTCCTTCGCGTGAGCTGAAATTCGGTAGAGGATGTGGTGATATCGGGGCGCAAGGTTTTGCGCCCCTACTGGACCACCACGAATTTCACGTTGAACGGGGCTTCGGTCGGGGCTTTGGCGTGGAAGAAATAGATCCCGCCGGTCAACCGCCCTTCAAGCTTCAACTGCCACCACCCTTCGCCGATTTTTCTGACTTCGGTGATCGGAATGCTCTCCCCTTTTATCGAATAGAGGAAAGGCTCGCCGAGTGATCTCTCCCGGTCGATCGCCACCACCGTCAGATAATCTTCGTGAGGCACGATCGACAACTGCACGGCATTCTCCTCACCGTCAAAACCGACGGCGGAGAAGGAACTGACGCCGATGCCGAGCAACTGCGCGATACCGCCGTCGCTGTTGGAGGCGCTGCTGAGAACCCGTATGCTGCCGAGTTGCAGACCGAGACGACGGGGAAGGAAACAGACCGGAACGACAAACTCCTCGCCGGGAGAGAGCTTCCGGGGAAGATCGGGAATGGCGGCGGTGTCGAAACGATATTCCCCTCCTATTTCAATGGCCGAAATCTCCAGCGTGTCGGTCCCCGGATTTGAAAGCCGGAGCGTCCCGCAGGAACTGGTGCCGACGAGGACCTGAAAGAAGTCGAGATTCTCAAGGGAGATCAACGGGGCGGCCATCTCCGCAACCAGAGGGAAGGCATAGGCTTTACAATCGACAAGAAGGAAGAGAGTGTCATCCGAACGGGTGCGAACGCCCGACTGGAACAGGAGGTCGACGTCGAATGAACCTCCCGGAGGGATCAGCGTGTCCATCGTCCCCTTGCTCCCCCGTCCGACGATCCCGAAACGACGACCCTCGGCAAAGCTGAAATCGCCGACTTTCATCGACACTGACGGAGAAGGATTATGGAGAGTGATCTTCTCCACACGTCGCTCATTCCGTCTGACTTCGGGCAGGTAAAGAGAAAGGGCTGAAAATTCAGGAGATGTCAGAGACAAATCGATCTCGATCGTCTGCCGGTTCCCGGCAAGATCCTCGGCGATGATGATCCCCTTTCCGGAGAGGGTCCCCTCGATCAACCGGAGTCGCAGAAGGCAACCGGGAAGCCCGCCGAGCGCTTCCCCTTCCCCCTCGATCTCCACGTTGAAAGAACCGGCGCGATCAAGCCGGACCGATGCCAGTCCAAGATTGGAAGTTCCGCTGTCGGCGACGAGAATTTCCATCAGATAGCCGCCGCAGAGAGAACGGTAGGAGATGTCCGGAGAGGTCGTATCTTCGGCAACTCCGGTCCCCGACAATACCGGGAACAGCAAGGCCGCCGATACGATAGACCGGAAGAATATTGCCGCAACAGAAGGCTTGTTCATAAACTCGTCCCCAGAGGAGGGACCGACCAGCAGTGTACAGTATGTGCCAGACCGATAAAACTACTCCCGTACCGGCAAAGAACCAAGCAAATAGTGCCGAAATGAAAGGGACTGAAGAGCAGGGATCGACCGGATATGAGGAATTTGCCGGAGAACTGATCGAGACCTGCATTATCAGCGATCCGTGGGTGGAAGGGGTTGAACGGTTCCGACTGGAACCGGTGGTCCTTTCGCGGAACGAATATGACGCTTTCAGCCATGCGATCGAATCGGTGGGGAAAGCCTATGCGGAGATGATCGGCATGGTCTACGGCGACGCGAAGCTGCTCGACCGCTCGTTCTATCTGACTCCGTGGCAAAAGGCGATGTGGATTGCCTCCGGGGGAGCATGGCACGGCATCGCCCGGGCCGATGCGTTCGTTCTGAACGACGGAAGCATCCGCATCTGCGAACTGAACGCCGACACGCCGAGCGGAGAACCGGAGGCGGTGATCCTGAACCGTCTGCGCCATCGGTTTCATGCCGACCTGTTCGATCCGAATGCCGAGTTCCGGGAAAAATTCATGGCCATGGTCAATGCCTCCCACCGGGCGACGTTCGGTGAGAACCGGACGGAGCGGCCGACCGTCGGCATCGTCTATCCGACCGATATTCCGGAAGATCTTTCGATGATCGAGCTTTACCGGACCTGGTTCGAGGAAGAAGGCTGGCCGGTCATTCTCGGTTCCCCCTACAACCTGATGCGGGGAGCCGACGGAACCCTGAGGATGTTCGGCAAACGCCTCCACATCGTCCTGCGCCACTACAAGACCGACTGGTGGGGAGAACGGGAACCGGTTCTTTTCCACGATGAGGAGTATCTCGATCC
>CBFGQN010000226.1:0-6692 GCA_965650895.1 uncultured Ignavibacteria bacterium
AGAGGGCGACCGACCTCCCGTCCCGAGGCATCCCAGAGCGTGATCGTGGTCACGGCATCCTCAAGTTGCTGGAAGGTGATCTCCACGGTCTCATCCGCCGGGTTCGGCGCAACCTTGTCGATGCCGTTCGGAAATCTGCCGAGGGAGATGCCGGAGATGAAACAACGGTCGATGATCGTGACGACCGCAACGGTATCGCACCGCAGCGGCTCCACACCGTCCCCCCCGACAAGGGCAACCGAGTCGAGACCGACAAGGGCGAAGGGGGCGGCTCCGGCCAGCAATCGGAGACGGACCGAGGGGAGATCATCCGGCAGTCGCTCAACTCCGGAACCCCGGATCACCGCCGTTCCCGCACGTTCATCAACGTTCCGCGTCGTTCCGTTGACCGGACCGACGTACTGAAAACGGAGCGGATCGAAGCGAACGTGGAAGTCAAGATCGACCGGACTGCCGGAAATATCCTGCTCTTCGGCTTCGATCCGGATCTCCACCGTATCGCCGTTATGTCCCGGCTCCGAATAGAGTCCGCGAATGCAGAACTCGATCCGCCTGTCGTTTCCTGTTCCGGTTCCGCTCAGATAAATCTTCCGCAAATAATCGCATCCGTTTGAAAGCTGCAACGTCAGCGAGTCGGTGATTCCCCCCTCGACTTTCGGCATGAACGTCACGGGGATCGTCAGAAGTTCTCCTGGCTGCAACGTCAGCGGGAAGGTGATTCCCGTCAGGTCCGCCTCAAAGGGAAGTCCGGGGAGAGCCGAGACATCCAGTTCGAGCGGCAACGGGGAGTTGTTTGTGATGCTGATAACGCGGCTGCCGGACCCACCGACACTGACGTTGCCGAAGAGTCCGGAACCGACGATCAGATCCGGAAGGACGATATTGCCCCGCAGAGGAATCAGCAGGGTGTCGCCGCACGGAGCAAGCACGACTTCGAGCGTATCGCGATGTTCTCCGACGATTGATGAGGCGAAGGTGAGAGGAACGTCCAGGCTCCCCCCTGCCGGGATTTCGGCCCCCACAAGGGCTGTCGAGTCGAGCAGACGAATCTCCCCGGAGGAACCGACAAGCCGCACCGACCGTATGGCGACCGGTGCCCCCGAGACACCGCTCCACGAAAGGGAGAGCGTATCGTGCCGGAAGACCGGAGGATCGCAGGCAAGTTGCGGGGCAAAGATCAGACTGTCGCGATCGGCCGCCACCACAACCCCTTCGATCGTACCGGTAACTTCCACCTCCAGCGTATCCGAACAGGGAGAGGTCAGCAACCGTATGCTCTCGGTCGACGCTCCGGCCCGGTCCGGCCGGAAACGAACGGCAATCCGGAGCGAATCGCCCGGCTCGATCGTTTGCGGAAGAGCAGGCGACAGCAATGCAAGACCGGGCGTCAGCAATCTCTCCTCAATCGTTATCGCGCGGGCCGAGGGATTATGGAGAACAAAGGCCGTATCGAGCGAAGAGACACATCCCTCCAGAAGTCCGAGATCGATCCTTTCAGTATCGGTTTCCAGTTCCGGAATGACATGCGTACCGGTCAGCCATACGTGCAGCGTGTCGGCACATCCGCCAACGGTAAAGGGAATGGACAACATCCGGCTCTCCGTTCCCGTATCAAACGGCTCATATCGCAGACAGAGTCTGATCGTCTCTCGCGGACCGATCCGGTCCGGCACCGTCAGCCCGCAGGGAATGACCTGGAAGGGAGAGGAAAGAATCGGAGTGCCGAGCAGCACCTCGGCATCGGACGGGTTGGTAATCCGCACAAGGGAGTCAAGCGAAAGGAGGGACGACCGGCACGAAACGAGCGTACCGAAATCGATGGTATCCTGATCTGCCGACGGGAACGGAGTGCCGGGCTGCGATCCTTTCAGCACTACGCGGAACGTCGTATCGCACGGCACAAAGCTCAACACCAACTCTCCATTGAAGTCACCCGTGCGATCCGGACGGAAGGTGATCGGCACCGATAACTCTTCACCCGGCGCCAGCCTCCGCGGCAAAACGAGATCCTCTCCGAGAATAAATCCCTCTCCACCCATACTCCCCTGATCCAGAGTCAGGCCGGCCGTCCCTGCATTTCTGATCGTGATAACCGTATCGTGCGATGCCTCGCATATTGAAAGAGGCTGAAAGAATATCGTGTCGGGAATTCCCTCGGCCCGCACGTCCTCTCCGTGACCACTCAGAGGAATGCGCAAAGAACTTGCCCCACACTCGGCCACGGGAAGAACAAGCGTGTCGTTGTAGATCAGATCCGATCGTTCGGGAGCAAACCTGATACGCAGAGGCACCGCTGAATTTCGCGGAATGCTCAAAGGGAATTCCTGGGCAGGATCCAGCGAGAAGACACTCCCTCCCGAGGTAAAGACCGGATCAAGGACGGTGACTTTCCGATCGCTGTTGGTAATCAGGGAGACCTCGATGGTACTGTCGCTGCAGATCAACACGTTGCCGAAACGAACCGGCGGAAGAGGTTGAAGCGAGGGAGCATATCTCCAGGCGCGCAAGGCAATCGAGATCTGTCGCTTCCCGAGCAAAGAATCGGAACTGGAAATCAACAGGTCGTTATCGAAGGATCCGATCCCGTTCGTGTTGAAACGAATCACATAGAGAAGAGAATCGCCCGGCTGCAAAGTGATATTTGTGATGGCATCCGGTCTCAGAAGCGTAAACCTTCCATCGGTGGTCCTGAGAAAGTTCTGATCGATAACCAGCGGGGCGGTCCCATCGTTGTACACGTACAAGGAGTCGACGATAGCGGTATCGCATTCGAGCGTATCGAAGAGATGCAGGGCCGGCGCCACCAGATTCGGTCGATTATTCAGCGACCAGACCATGAGGAAGGCATCCGGAACCGGAGAAATTGCCGTTCGGTTCAGCGTGCTGTCGAAAGGGAACCGGGACATCGGAAAGTTATCCGAACGTGTCAGTCCGGTCAGATAGACATCGCCGAACGACGTCAGGAAGAAATGTCCGGCCACTTCTTCATCCTCTCTCCCTCCGATCAATCCGGTCTGTTCGATGCTCAGACCATCGGCGGCAAGTCTCACAACGGCAATATCGCTCTTCCCCCTTCCGGGCGTCTGTCCCCCGCCGATCACCGGAAAACCCGGTGCGGAAGTCCGACCGACAAGGACGGCCCGACCGGCAGGATCGACCTCGACGCCGAATCCGCCGCTTGCCATATCCGAAGAGACGAACAGGCTGTAGTCGAGTCCCCCCGACTGCAGATCGATTTTCGAGGCGAACCACGAACCGGGAGAGCCGAGACCGACATTGTCGGGGAAATCGCTCGACGCGGTCTCGCCGGTAATGTAGATATCTCCGGCGGCATCGACGGCAACGGAGCGGGAGAAATCGTCATTGCTCCCCCCTACCAGCGTTCCGAAGTCGAGCACCGACAGATCGAACCGCAATTTCAGGACAAAGGCATCAAAGCTCCCTTGCCGTGCCGCGCCGGTCGTCGTCGGAAAATTGTTTGATGAAGTCCCCCCGGTGATATAGGTGGCCCCTCCCGGCTCCAGCGTCATATCCGAGGCAACGTCATCAAGCCCTCCTCCCAGATAACTTCCCGAGATCACTCCGTTTGCCGTTGTCGTCAATCGCAGGGCAAAAATATCGAGTCCCCCCGACGGATTCGAGAAAGGCCCTCCGGACGGTATCGGCAGATTGGTCGATGAGCTGTGACCGACAACCACGAGATCCTTCTGCACATTGAAGGTAAAGGAGACAATCGTATCCTCTCCGCTGCCTCCCAGATAGGTCGACCAGAGGAAATCCGATCCGTCGGGTCGAAGAGCAAAGAGGAAACCGTCGGTTCCCCCCTGAGGAAGCGTCGTCAACGCTCCGGGGCGTATCGGAAAATTCCCGGAGGTCGTCACTCCGGCCACCACCACTTCCCCCGAAGGACCGATCCGGACGCCGCCGACCGGGTCGTCATCTCCGGTCCCCCCCACATATCTTCCCCAGATCAGCCTCCGGCCGGTCGGATCGAATTTCGCGACGAAGATATCGCGCGATCCGGTCACCGTGTCGTATGCTCCGAACGTCACCGGCACATCCTGCGATGTGGTGACCCCGACGACATAGATATTTCCCGCACTGTCGACAGTCACGCCTCGCCCCCGGTCGAGACGATCTCCGCCAAAGTAGCTGCCGTAACGAAGCTGCGGCGGCGACTGTGCCGGAAGAGAACGAGCGGAGAAGAGCGACGACAATGCCGTCACCATCAGCAGGAGTATTCCATATCCCGTTCTTCTCTGCACGCTGCGTGTGTTGTTTTGTCTTCCGTTTCGACGATTTTGTCGGGCCGTTCAGCCGGGAGCTTCGGCGGTCAGCTTTCAGCCGGGAACCGGCGTTCGGGAAGGAACTGCAAGTGATCGGTTCTCAGCCGTACGCTCTCCGTCCTCCCTCAACCCATACACTCTCTCACTCTACCAACTCTTCTCTCTATACACTCTACGAACTCTCTCCCCCCCCGACCGGGGCAAAGGTTTTTGCCTCCTACGGCCCCGCATTTACTGACTCCTTCACTCCTCCTTCTCCGCCGGCGTTCTCACCTCGATCACCACCGTTCTGTTGTAGGCCCGTCCTTCCGGCGTATCGTACGGATAGCGTTCGCTCTCCCCCCCCTCATCATTGATAATGATACGAACTCCTTCCGGAGCGGCGGCACGGAAAATCCGGGCCGAGGCTTCGGCTCGCTGACGTGCAAGCTCGCGATTGCGGCGGGCATCTCCAAGGGAATCCGTATATCCTGTAAACCGGACAACGGCCCCCGGTTGCACCCGACCGGCAATTGCCTCGATCAACTTCCTGTCGAAAGAACTGACTTCGGGACTGTCATAGTCGAACAGCAGAAGAGAATAACTTTCGATCACCGTATCCTGCTGACGATTTTCCAGCCGCTTCTGTACCGTGTTCATCCGGACTTCAATCGGAATCGAGGGAGTGCCCGAGAGTTGCCCCAGACTGTCGCGAACGGTCAGACGATAGCTGAGTTCAATCGGCAGCGTCGGCAGGGCGCCGGAATCGCTCGTCCAGTTCCACCGGACCGAATCCGGTAGAGGACCGGTCCCCTCGATCCGTTTCCAGAGTTGATCCTTCCCCTCGATATCCAGCCGCCAGTCGAGAACGCCCGCCTCGGCTATCGCCTTCGGATAGAAGGTGACGCTGGGTGGGGAGGCGATGCGTTGAACATACTTCCGAAAGACCGGCACCAGGACATTCTGATTGGTAGCATCCAGACTTACATACGCATTCTCCCTGAATCCTTCCTCGGTCCGTTCCGGGACCGGGCGGAGAGGGAGATCTTTCCCTTCAACCTTGATTCGTTCGGGAAAAATTTCCCAGACGTCAATCAGATACCCCTTTATCTTCTCGGCACGCTCGGCGGCAAGCCCCTGCCTACTCTCCCTGCCATTGTGATATCCGGTAATCATGAGTTCCGTATCAAGATATCTGGTAAGACGCAGACCGAGAATATTCAGCAGGTCTCGATAGACCTCAAGGGTCGGCCCGTTCAGTTGTGTTGTGGAGAAGACGGACGTTTCGGAGATGTTCAGCAGATGATAGCGTTCCGGAATCTCCGCAGAGTTTTCCGCAAAGAAAACCCGGTTCAACAAAGGGAGAGCTTCGGTGGAATCGTACTCGGTGATCTCCACGGTCACGATTCGCGGATCGGTCAGCACATCCGGAATCAGCACCGGCAGACGTTCCGGAATCGTATCGTCCAATTGCACCGGATCCTCAACCGGATGGTCCCCCGGAATCCCGAACCGGACCGAACCGCCGACCCCTAACCGGAGCGACCGCCAGCTTCCCGACGACGTCCAGTCGATCATCGGAAGAGTCAGACGGATTTCGGGAGAGGGATAGGAGCCGCCGCCGATCGGCAGATCGTACTGCAGCCCGGCGGTGACCAGCGGGACGATCGACCGATACGGAAAGAGCGTTCCCGAATTCAGAAGCATCTCCCGCTGATTGTTCGCCAGCAGAAGTTCCGCCGGTTCGGCGGCCACCTCGCTGTGTTCTTCTTCGGAGAAGAGACGGAACCAGGCACCGAGACCGAGGAATCCCCGGAGCCGGTCGGCGATCGGGACGATACCGGAGAAGACTGCATCGAGGCCGGTACTCCGGAAATCGATTCTCTGATCGACCCGCCCCTCAACGATCTCCTCACCATCCTCCCGGATCGGAAAGGGTTCTCCCCGATGGACCATCTCACCGGAAGTTCTGGCAAATCCGACGCGCCCCTCCAGCGTGAGCCAGGGAAGGATCGTGATGTCAAGCAATCCGCCGATCTCCCATCCGCTTCCGGTCCCTTCACGAAGATCACCGCAGAACGGACTGTAGCCCGGGATCAGCAGATTGACGCTTTCGCTTCTGGAATCGAGGTTAAAGAAAAGACCGAACCGGTATGCGGTGCTGTCGTCGGAAGGGAGGGTCTGGGAAGAAAGAAGGCCGGTCATGCCCAGGAGCATGACCGGCAGAAGTATGATGCGATATGATCGTTGTCTCCTCGCCATCCGCCTGTTGTTCGGACAAGATACGACGAAGGGAGGGGGTATTATCACGGCTGCTATTTCAGATGAGGCTGTACCCGGGCTGGAGTTGAGTCCATTTGTACTTGTTCTTCATCAGTGTTAATGCGCAAACCAGCCTCCTTGGAGGATATTTGAGACTCTCTCGTA
>CBFGQN010000227.1:0-6665 GCA_965650895.1 uncultured Ignavibacteria bacterium
GGCGTTGGTGTTCAGCAGGCTTCCCTTTCCGTCGTGCGTGACGGCGTTGATGACCGGGACGATTCCCTGAGCCAGAAGTGACTGAAGAAATCCGATATTGACGTCATTGGGAGTGATGTCTCCGACAAAACCGAAATCGATTTCCCCGACAGGACGCCGGACGGCTGTGAGCAGATTCCCGTCGACGCCGCTCAGACTGATTGCGTTGCGCCCCTGCGCCTGCATCCGGGCGACAAGATTTTTTCCGTTCAGACCGGCATAGACCATCGTCACCACGTCGAGCATCTTCCCGTCGGTGATCCGGCGTCCGTTCCACATCACCGGTTCGATGCCGAGGCTCCGGGCAACCCGGTCGGCCTGCGGTCCTCCGCCGTGAACCAGAACCGACGGTCCGGCGACCGGACAGAAACGGTCGAGAAATCTTCCGAGGCGTTCCGGTTCCTCGAAGAGGTTCCCGCCGATCTTTGCGACGATCAACCGATCCATTCCAGCAACCTCTTCAGCACGGTCTGCGTGGCGTACTCACGGTTTGCCGCCTGTCCGATGACGATCGATGAAGAGGAGTCGAGAACGGCATCGGTGACGATGACGTTCCGCCTGACCGGCAGACAGTGCATGAACTTTCCGTGGTTCGTCAGCTTCATTTTCTCTTCGGTAATCATCCAGTCCGGATCGGTCGTCAGGACCTGACCGTAGGGAGTTGACGCCGACCAGTTCTTGGCGTAGACGAAGTCGGCCCCTTCAAGGGCGCGGTTCTGATCCGGCTCGAACGTTCCCCCCCCGGTGAACTGCGGATCAAGTTCATACCCTTCCGGATGTGTGATCACCAGTTCGGCGTCGGTGGAGCCGACCCAGTGAGCAAAGGAGTTTGCGACGGCCTGGGGGAGGGGACGGGGATGGGGCGCCCAGGTCAGGACGACTTTCGGTCGTCCCTGCGGGAAATATTCCCGGATGGTCATCAGATCGGCAAGAGCCTGCAGCGGGTGTCCGGTGGCGCTTTCCATGTTGATGACCGGGACGGTCGCCTCCTGAACGAACTTCATCAGAAACGATTCGTTCCTGTCCTCATGCCGGTCTTTCAGTCGGGCAAAGGAACGGAGTCCGATAATGTCGCAGTACTGCGATATGACGCGGGCCGCCTCGCGGATATGTTCCTGCGCATCGCCGTCCATCACCACGCCGTCCTCGGTCTCCATATTCCATCCGTCCTGCGAGACGTTCATGGCCATCACGTTCATTCCCAGATTCATCGCCGCCTTCTGCGTACTCAGGCGTGTGCGGAGACTCGGGTTCATGAAGATCATCCCGAGCGTCCGGTCTCGCCCCAGATCGCTCCAGGCGGTTGCGTTCCGCTTCAGCGTCAGGGCTTCCTGAATCAGTTCCGGCAGGCCGGTCACATCTCTGATCGAGAGAAATTGCTGCATGTCCGCGTTGTTGGTTGTTGGTGTTGATGTCGGGGCTGAACGTGTTTCGCTCCGGACCCGTTGCCGATTCGTTTCTCTTCTTTCCCGAATCCTGAATTCTTCAGAAGGCTGAAGCCTTCAGCCTGAGTCCGAGGGTCTCCTGCAGACCGAACATCAGATTCATGTTCTGGACGGCCTGACCTGCCGCCCCTTTCAGCAAGTTGTCGATTGCGCTCACAATCAGGATCTGACCTTCCAGCTTCATCGAGTGCACCAGACACTTGTTTGTGTTGACGACGCTTTTCAGATCGGGGGGAGAGTCCGTCGGGATCGTAAAGGGATGATCGGCATAATATGCACGATAGATATCGCCCAGTTCATTTTCACCGACGGGACACTCGGTATAGGCCGTGGCGAAGATGCCCCGCGTGAAGTTACCCCGTACCGGAATAAAGTGGAGCGGAGCCGAAAAGCCGGGCCGGGCGGCCTCCAGCCCCTGGCGTATCTCGCCGAGATGCTGGTGGGTGAAGGGCTTGTAGATCGAGACGTTCCCCTCGCGCCAGGCAAAGTGTGTCGTCGGACTCAGTCCGGCTCCGGCCCCCGTTGCTCCGGTGACCGCATTGACGTGGATCGGCTTTTCCAGCAGACCGGTCGAGGCCAGTGGAAGGAGAGCCAGTTGAATTGCGGTCGCGAAGCAGCCGGGGTTCGCGATGTTCTCCGCTTCCCGAATCTCCTCGCGATAAAGTTCCGGCAGTCCGTAGATGAACCGGCGGTCGCCGAAGCGATCCGTTCCCTTCAGACGGAAGTCGCTGCCGACATCGATGATTCGTGTCCGGTTCGATACCGGATGTTCCTCAAGAAACGGACGGGAGGCCGAGTGGCCGCCGCAGAGGAAGAGGAGGTCGATCTCTTCATCGGACGGATAATCGCCGATGAAGCGAAGTTCCGTTTCACCGAGAAGATCGCCGTGTACCCGCGTGACCGGTTCCCCCGCATGACTTCCGCTCCGGACGAAGACGATCTCCGCTTCCGGGTGCCGAACCAGCAGCCGCAACAGTTCTCCGGCAACGTACCCGGCCCCTCCGATAATGCCGATGCGAATCATTCCTCTCCTCCGGCATTACGGTAGACTTGCAGTGCATTCGAGAGGATATGGGTGAACCCCTTCACATCTTCTCCGCTCCAGCCGCTGTTCATCTCGCCGTAGTCTCCGAAACCGGACTTCATCATATCGAACGGAGAGCGGATGCCGTTGAGGACGAATCGGTAGGGATGGAGCATAACGTCTACCTCGCCGCTCACCCGTTCCTGAGAACTTTCCAGAAAGGTCTCAATATCGCGCATTACCGGTTCCTGAAAGAGGGCTTCGTGTGCAAAGCCTCCGTACCAGTTGGCGAGCTGATCTTTCCAGTACATCTGCCACTTCGTAAGCGTATGCTTTTCCAGAAGTTGATGGGCCCGGATGATGATCATCGGTCCGGCCGCCTCGAACCCGACCCGCCCCTTGATGCCGATGATCGTATCGCCGACGTGAACATCACGACCGATGCCGTAGGGGGAGGCAAGAGCGTTCAGCCGTCTGATCGCCTCGACCGGTTCCCGCTCCTCTGCGTTCAGTCCGCGCAGCTCTCCCTTTTCGAACCGGAGCGTCACCTTTTGCGGATCCGATTCGCTCACCGGCGTCGGCCAGGCCTCCTCGGGGAGGGGCTGGTCGGAGGTCAGCGTCTCGGCACCGCCGACGCTGGTTCCCCAGATGCCCCGGTTGATCGAGTAGCGGCTTTTCTCCCACTCGATCGCCACCCCCTGCTCTCGCAGATATCCGGTCGTCTCCTGTCGGGAGAGTCTGCCGTCGCGAATCGGCGTGATGATGTCGGCTTCGGGACAGAGGGTTCGGAAGACCATGTCGAACCGGACCTGATCGTTCCCGGCGCCGGTGCTTCCGTGAGCCACGTAGGCGGCCCCGACCTTGCGGGCATACTCGGCGATGCGCAGAGCCTGGAAGAACCGCTCGGCGCTGACCGACAGGGGATAGGTGTGGTTGCGCAGGACGTTGCCGTAGATCAGAAAGCGGATGCAGCGTTGATAGAACTCCTCGCGGGCGTCGATTGTCAGATGTTTCGCCGACCCCAGTTCCATCGCCCGCTCCTCGGTCCGGTTCAGTTCCCCTTCGGTAAAGCCTCCGGTATCGACCAGAACCGAGTGGACATCCGCATCCATCGTACGGGAGAGCCTGTGGAGACAGTAGGACGTGTCGAGTCCGCCGCTGTATGCGAGAACCAGAATCGGTCTGTTGTTACTTGCCATTCCCCTTTCCGTTTTTTTTCAGGAAGATGCTCTGTTTGATTGAACGAAGCCGTTCGAGTATACCGGCCTTCTTCGAGAAGTTGAAGTTGTCCGGATGTTCCGGATCGAAGAGCATACCGGTGCAGAGGCACATCCTCTGTTCGTTCCGCTGAAGTATATCGAAGTTCCGGCAGCTCTGGCACCCCTTCCAGAAGTCCGCGTCGTCGGTCAGCTCGGAGAAGGTGACCGGACGGTAGCCGAGTTCGGAGTTCATCTTCATCACCGCCAGACTGGTGGTGATGCTGAAGATCTTTGCCTCAGGATACTTCTTCCGGGAGAGCTTGAAGATCTCCTTTTTGATGCGTCGGGCCAGACCGGAGTTGCGGTATTCTTCGGCGACGATCAGTCCGGAGTTGGCGACGAAGCGACCGTGGCTCCACGACTCGATGTAGCAGAACCCGACCGGTTTCCCGTCGTCCAGGGCGATGACCGCCTTCCCCTCCAGTATTTTCGACCCGATGTATTCGGGAGAGCGGCGGGCGATGCCGGTCCCCCGCTTCTCGGCGGCGGCGGCGATCATCTCGCATATCTCTCCGGCAAACCGAGTGTGCTCTTCCGATGCGATGCAGATATCTATGTCCATGAACGACCGTTACTGTCCAGTAATGATGGAAAAAATGTTCCGACGTTGAGGGGTAGAAAACGGACTTGCAGTGACGAACGCCCGTAGCGGAGCATCCGATGCTGCAGAACGAAAACGTGAACGATGTGAGTTCCCGGAAACGGGATCAGAGCTGAAGCGTGCTTCGTCGGAAGCAGACGAGGAAACGGGTGCATCGTCGCAGGAACAGGTGCCGTGCGTTGTACCTGTTCAATGCGCGATTACGAAAAGGAAGATATGTGGGTTGAACCAACATGTCGGGCAAAAATAGAGGTTCTCCGTCGCTTTGCAGGGATCGACCGTGGGGAATTGAGTAACAAATGTTCGTCGGCGGGAAGTCTTCCTTGCGCCTTCGACTCTTTGCGTCCGCCGCGGCGGACGCAAAGGACAAAGACGCAAAGAGGAGCCGCTAAAATCCTCTCACTCTATACACTCCTCTCTCTAAGAACTCTATGCACTCTCACCTGTACTCCGGATTCGGATGATCGAACCGGCAACCCGCATCCCAGGCCGAACGCCGGTTGCCGTGGGCCGGGATTCCTCCGGCATCTTTCAACATGCGGGCGAAGTGGAGAAGGTTCCAGGTCATAAACGTTGTGTTCCGCTGCGTGAAGTCGTTCTCCGGCCCGCCGGAATCCTCGTCGCAGTAGGAAGGGCCCGGACCCGCCTCGCCGATCCATCCGGCGTCGGCCTGCGGAGGGATGGTGTAGCCGAGGTGCTGGAGACTGTAGAGAATGTTCATCGAGCAATGCTTGATCCCGTCCTCGTTCCCCGTGATGATGCACCCGCCGACCCTGCCGTAGTAGGCGTACTGTCCCTGATCGTTCAGTTCTCCTGAGTAGCTGTAGAGGCGTTCGATCACTTTCGTGCAGACCGCCGACTTGTCTCCGAGCCAGATCGGCGAGCCGATCACCAGGATGTCGGCATCCATTACTTTCTTCTGGATCTCCGGCCATTCGTCTACATCCCAGCCGTGCTCGGTCATATCCGTGTAAACGCCGTAGGCGATGGCGTGATCGACCGGACGGAGCATCTCGACCGAGACGTTGTTCTTCTCCATGATCGCCTTCGACACATTCATCAGCCCTTCAGTGTTCGAAAGGGTCGGCGACTTCTTCAGTGTGCAGTTCAGAAAGAGGGCCTTCAGATCGGAGAAGTCGGTGGTGTTCTCCGCGCAGAGTTTTTCCTGTTGTTCGTTCAGAGCCATTGGAAGTATTCCCGGATATAGATGGAAAAGGAACTCGGACTATGATAACGAATCGGGCAATCCCGTCGTTCCCGTTTTTCCCTTCAGGACTTTACGGTTCCACAACACGATGATCGGCACGATGAGGATGGTGGGGGCAATCCAGGGGATGATCGCCGGTCGGGTCACGACGTTGTTCACCAGAAACGCGGTCAGCGTCGCGATGGTTGCCGAGAGCATCATCGTCAGGTGTGCGGCGATGCGGGTTTTCCCCTTTCTCCCTCCGGTCCGCATTCGTTTCAGATCGGCGCCGCCGAGGAGTGCGGCGATCAGGCCGAAGATCAGCAAGAGGATTTCTCCGTTCCCTTCATTCATGAACCCGTAGAGTGCAAGGCCGATCATGATCGCTGCGGTCAGGAGCATCAGCCCTGCGCCAAGCCGGTCGAACCATCGCGGAGTCCCCTTCCGGTTGGTTGCGTAGCGGAATCCGGCCAGCGTCAGGTAGAGACTGAAGATGCCGATCATGAAGAGAAAACTGTTCGGGCGGATCACGGCCATCGGAAAGGATGTCAGGGCGACGGCAACCATTGCCCCGACGTAGAGTCTGCCGCTGATGACGTGCACCCGGTGGTTCATACCGAAGGCCTTTGCAAGAATTGCCGAGAGGGCAGTTCCCAGAGCTGTCCCTCCGGCAATCACATGGAGTATGGTCAAGGCGTTGTAGAGCGTCATCCGTTTTCGGGTTGTTGATGTCCGGAATGCTTGTTGAACAAACCGGAGCCGGGAGCGGGAGGAAGAGGGGGACCGTACGGATGGTTCTGTTGCAAAGTTCCTACTCTGCGTCGACAGGCTGTCCGTATCGCGCGACGGACGGTCTCGATGTCGGTTGGAATCTCTTCCGAGCGACGTTGCTGCAAACTAATCAATCTGCATTCACCACTGATGTCCGTTTCCGGATGGATGTCGGTATCATTCAACAGAGTATTATGAGCACTATACGGAAACTTCTTGCTCTTGCCGTGATGGTCCTGTTCTGTACTGCATCGGGTACGGACCTGAGGGCCCAGGCGGCAGGAAATGCCTTTCTCAACGAATCGTTCCAGGCGTCGATCCGTTCCCAGGGGTTGCCCCA
>CBFGQN010000228.1:0-6634 GCA_965650895.1 uncultured Ignavibacteria bacterium
GCCGGTCGTAACCGGCCGCCGGAATATTCAGCGCGGAGAAGAGGGCGGTAATCAATCCGTTCTGTTCCAGCGGATACCGGGCGGTGATATTGGCCGGCAGACCGTAACCCGGCAGATATTCACGGAACAGATCGGTGTATCGTTCCATATTCAGCGTTGCGATACAGATCCGCTCCGGTGGAATTCCCTCATCCAGAATGAGCGACTTTGCCAGTCCGGCAATTCCCTGCACCTCTTCTTCGCGTGTATGAAAGCTGTAGACCCCGATCCTGTCGTCGAATGCCGAATTCCCGATCCGCTCATCCGTCCGGAACAGATTCCGGCGCATGTGGTGGGTGAAGGGACGCCGTTCCGCCTCGGAGATCATCGGATCGATCGGATCCAGTCGCTCCCCGCCGTACCCGCCGATCAGCAGCCGGTCGATCACCTCCTGAAAGTTCCCGTAGAGCGGACCGTTCCCCTCTTCGTAATCGAAGACGATCAGCACGTTCAGGTTCTCCACGCCGGCCAGCCGGATCAGCATGTCGATCTCCGGCCAGGTGAACTCCGTGTAGTCGTGGATCAGAAGGGTGTGAACCTCGGGAAAGGGGGCGCGGAAGACCGCATCGGGATTTCCGAAGAGTTCCGTGTTCACCCGGAGAAGTCTGCCGGGATAGTCGATCCACGTGTCGCCGAGAATGCGCAGATACTCGCTGTAGATGTTGTAGAGATCCCGCAGCTTCACCACATCATATCCCTGCATCGTCTCCGGGTCCTCCTCGACGGCCCGGATGTCCGCCTCGAACTGCGACGGCAGAATCCCGTCCGCCCTGACACCGCTGATCACCCGCGTCACCTGCTCGACGACCCCGAGCGACGGGTCGCGACCCGGACGGGCGAAGTAGTTCAGATCGACGTTCTTCATCGCCCGCTCGATCAGGGCGATCTGAATCTCCATCGACGCCTCCCGCCTGCCGGGAGCAAGCCGTTCGTAGAGGGCCGTGGCGAACGAGTGCATGGTAAAGAGCGGAAGGTGGGTCAGCGGGCCACCCGTATCGGCGAAGTGCCGGTCGGTCAGCTCCCGCTCCAGTTCCCGCAACTTCCGTCCGGTCGGAAGAACAAAGGCATACTCGTGAAGATTTCCCTCTTCAGCCGCCCCGAGGATATAGCCGTCAAGATCAAGCGGAGAGCGAACGGGAATGGTTTTGCTGTAGAGAAGCTGGGACATTGGAGAAATTCAAAAGGAAAAATTCAAGATTCAAAAATGATGGATGAGTGGGAAAAGGGGTGGGAGAAATTCAAAAGGAAAAATTCAAAAGTGAATCTGTGCCGTGACGTTTTTGAATCTTGCCTTTTGAATGTTTCATTTCCTCCCCTCCCAAACACCCCGTAAATCCAAATCGTTCTTTCCCCTTTTTGACTTCTGCATTTTCCCTTGCACTTCCTTCTCATCCTCCCCACACCGACACCTGATTTCCCTCCGGATCCCGGAACATCGCATACTTCCCGTCTTCATCCTCGGCCGATGCCGTCGGTTCGTAGCCCTCTCTCTTGAGTCTTTTCAGAAGGGTGTCGAAGTTGTCTACCCGGAAGGTGATAATCACTTCGCGCGGTGTCGAGATGTCCGGATCGCCGTCGTAGGGGGTGATGCCGAAATGAAAGGGACCCCGCTCGGTATCGAAGGCGCCGAAAAACCCTCCTTCGTGTTCAAGCGATACCTCCAGATCAAAATAGCGGGAATACCAATCGGCAAGTCTTTTCGGTTCAAGCGCCTGGATAACAAGCGCTCCCACGTAGCGAATAGCCATCGAACAGGATGGTTAGTATGAATAACGTGAGGCAAAACTACAGAAGACGACAACGAGATAAAAGGGGGGAAGCGGAGAAAGGAGGATGTGTCGGGCTTTACGAGATTTTTCCGTAGTGCCGTATTTTCCGCTCTTCCCTATGTTAGGGCTGAAAGGAAAAGGAAGCGATTCCTGTCGGGAATGTTTTCGATAAAAAAAAACGTATGCGACACATCGGGCGATACTTCCGGCAACGTTCCCCTCTGTTCATTCTGTCCCTTTTGTTCATCTCTCTTCAGAGCTGCGACGAGGCTCTTCCTCCGGACATCGTTCAGGGGACGAAGGTGGCGATTGACAACAGGTTGATCGGCGACATTCTCGTGCGGGTCAACGGAATCGATGTCGGGGAAGTTCCGAAAGGGGAACTCCGGCTGATTCCCCGTGGAGATCTCGAGTACGTGGAAGTGGAGTGGCGTCTGGTTCGTCCGGAGATTGACGGTCGGATCATGGGAGACAGTCTCGGGGGGATTCTGACCTTCGACACGCCGGGGGACGGCGATTCGGTCCATGCCGTTATCGAACACGTGATCACAACAGCCGCCGGAGATGAAGAGGTCTATTTCGCACCCTTGATCGACAATCCGACGTCGGGACCGATGGTGATCGGATTGAATATGGGGCTCGGGACCGGTCGCGAACACCGGACCGGGTTGCAGATCGACCCCGGCACTTCCGGTCTCTTCATCGGATACTACCGGATCGACAGCGGAACAAACGTCCGGGCCTACAACCCGGCCATGGCCTACGGCCCGTTCCTCTTTGCCGAGCGACTCTACGGACGTGATTTCGTCCGGGCGGATCTGACCCCCGGATCCGGAGAGGTCCGGATTCTCTTCGACAAGCCGTTGCGGCAGATCCGGACGACATCGGACGCGGACTGATTGAACGGCCCGATTCTCCCCTTCTTTCAACAGCATCAACCAAAGAGACTCAGCAGTGAAACGACGATACGGACTACCGGTTTTGCTCTTCCTGACGGCCTCGGTTCTGACAGAATCGGTTCTGACGGCTCAGGAGAGTGTCCTCTATCCCGACCCGACGTCACCGATCGGATTGAACGTCGGGTTCGAGATCGGGCCGAACTACTCTCTGTTTTCACAGCGGATGACGCATTCTCCGATCGACAATCCGACCTCTCCGTTACGGGCACTTGAGTCGGGAAGAGGACTCGGAGGATTCGGATCGGTGATCGTCGAGTATCCCTTCACTTCATCGATCGGACTCCGGCTGAAGGGGGGATTCGATCTGAAACGGACAATCGCCTCCGGCACAGGTGTGGCCGACTGTCCGCAGAACGAAGGGAGTCTGTTCGACACGGTCGACATGAGCGTCCGGCAGACCCTGACATCGCTCTGGCTGACCTCCGGACTTGTCCTTCGGGTCGACATGGCCGACGACTGGTACGCGACGCTCGGTCCGGTATGGCATCGGAGAATAGGAGATATGAAAACGTCGACGCGACAGGAAATCCTTTCCGAAGGCTCCTGTACGTTCGAGGGGACCGGAGAGAAAACGCTGGAGAGTTCATCGACGGTATCCGACGGAGTAAACGTCAATCGTTTCGGTCTGGAGGGAGGAATCGGCTACCGTCGGCGGGTTGCCGGGCATCTCTGGTTCCTCTGCGAACTTCGTTTGCAATACATGCTCGATCCGGTGACGGCCGAAGGGACCGGAACGGTCGACGACTTCAGGGCGACGACGCTCGGACGATTAAATCTGGGGGTGGACGAAGGGGAGCTGCACGGCATCCTTCTGGGAGTCGGATTGATCTGGAGTCTGTGACGACGGAATCCCTTTCAGACTCCTTTATGCGACTGTAAACCAAAGAGACTATCAATATTCATCCGGAACGGAGGAACGATGATGAAAAGAATTCTACGAACTGCATGGGGCATCTCCATTCTGATGCTGGCGGCAATCATGGGGGTCACAGGGCTGCAGGCGCAGCGATTTCCCTTCACCGATCAGCTTCCCGAAAAGGAAGAGGGGTGGACCTTCACCGATATTCAGAAGACGGCCGAAGGGTACTGGAAGGCACATCCGGAAAAACTGGAGCAGCATGACGGCTCCTGGGTAAAGTACAAACGCTGGGAGTGGTTCTGGGAGCAGCGGACCCGGGGAAGCGGGAAGTTCCCGGCTGCCGATCATAACTATCGGGCCTGGGCTTCCTTTGTGGAGAAGAACGGCGACCTTCTTGCCCGGACCGCATCGGCTGCCGGGGACTGGCATCCGCTGGGACCGAACCGGCTCGGCTCGAAGACCGCCGACGGTCTGGGACGATTGAACTGCATCACGTTCCATCCGAGCGATCCGAATACCTTCTGGGTCGGCGCTCCGGCCGGCGGACTCTGGAAAACGACCGACTTCGGACAGACCTGGACGAACATCACGAACAACCTGCCGGTGCTCGGGGTCAGCGACATCGCGGTTCATCCGGGGAATCCTGACATCATGTACATCGCCACCGGCGACGGCGACCTCGGGAGTCTCTCCGGCATCCAGATCGATCTCCCCTTCGAGGATGGCGACACCCGGAGCGTCGGGGTGATGAAGAGCGTTAACGGCGGGGTGACGTGGGAGCGGACCGGACTGCAGTTTGCCGAAGCCGACCGGATCACGATCCGCAGACTTCTGATGAATCCGGCAAATCCGGACATCCTGCTCGCGGCAAGTTCCATCGGCATCCTGGCCACCGCCGACGGCGGAGCGAACTGGGGACAGGTGGTGCAGGCTTACTGCATGGATCTGGAGTTCCACCCGACAAACCCGAACATCGTCTATGCCTCCACCTTCGGCGGAGGTCAGGACAACCCGACCTATTTCCTCCGGTCGGTCGACGGCGGGGCGAACTGGCAGGCGATCTTTTCCGACGAGAACATTCGTCGCATCAAGATCGGCGTGACGCCGGCCCAGCCCGACCGCGTCGATGTCCTCTGTGCGAATCTGAACAGTGGTCTCTACGGCATCTTCAGTTCGCTTGATGCCGGGGCCACCTTCAACGCCGGAGGCTACGTTCCCGACTCCACAACGGGAGCGCCGAACCTTCTGGGATGGTACGACGGGTCGACGCAGAACGGCGACTTCTTTCAGGGACAGGGACATTACGATCTGGCCTACGCCATCTCGCCGACCAACCCGGGGGAAATCTACGTCGGGGGAGTCAACACGTGGAAGACAACGAACGCCGGCATCGACTGGGGGCTGGCGAACTTCTGGATCAACGAACCGCAGATTATAGCACAGGCCGGTGCCCAGGGAGTGGACTTCGCCCACGCCGACAAACATTTCCTCCGCTTCCATCCCCTTCGTCCCGGCTACCTCTTCGAGTGCAACGACGGCGGACTCTGGTACAGTTCGGACAAGGGGACGACCTGGACGGCGATCACGAACGGACTGGACATCGGCGAGGTCTACCGCATTTCCGTCTCATCGCAGGAACCGAACACGATCATTGCCGGGCGTCAGGATAACGGCAGCTATGTGCTGGAGAGCGGAGAATGGCGGAAGGCGTTCGGCGGCGACGGTATGGAGTGTCTGATCGACTACTCGAACCCCGACATCATGTACCACTCGGTCTTCAACGGCAACTTCGCCCGGTCGTTCAGCCGGTTCAACGAACCGACCGGACAGCGGACCTGGATCTCGGGGAACATTCCCGGTTTCGGCGAAGAGTTCCAGGGCCCCTGGGTGACGCCGTTCGAGATCGACCCATGGGAGCCGGGGACGATCTACACGGCGATGTACCACGTCTGGAAATCGACGAACCGGGGAGAGTCGTGGAGCCAGATCTCGCCGATGAACGTCAGCTCGGAGAAGACCGACGAGTTCGGCAATCCGCTGCCGCTTCACATCCGGGCGATGGACATCTCCCCGACGGATCCGACGATCATCTATATCGGCACCTTCGAGGACGTCAGTGCGACGTTCGACGGGGGGCGGAACTGGGTGGACATCGGGTTCCGGCAGGACTTCAACCTGGCGCTGACCGACATCGAGGCCCATCCGGGGAGAGGGGACGTTTGCTTCATTACCCTGTCGGGATATGTTGAGGGGGAGAAGGTCTACGGATGGGTTGACGGAGAGTGGATCAACCTCTCGCGCAACCTGCCGAACGTCCCGGTCAACTGCGTCACCTACGACGAGCGGGATGACGGCGGTCTCTTTGTCGGAACCGATATCGGCGTCTTCCATCTGAGCTTCAGCGACGACTTTGCCGAGTGGACCCCCTTCAACGACGGGCTTCCCCGCGTTCCGGTCACCGATATCGAGATCCATTCATCGGTCGGCAACATGCGTGCGGCCACATTCGGTCGGGGTGTCTGGGAGACAAGCCTGAGTCTCTCGGGCGTCGCCGGGGAGGAGAAGAAGGACGGCGTGTCGATCCGGACAATCTCATCCGAAGGGATCTACCGGCTTCACACAACTTCTCCGGGGGCCGACGAAGAATATCTGATCTTCAACTATCTGGGCGAACGCGTGAAGGGAGGAAACGTAAAGGGGAGCGAAACGGAGATCGACCTGCGCGGGCAACCGAACGGTCTCTACTACCTGGCGTTGAAGTCTGAAGGATATAAGGAATTGCGGAAGATGGTGAAGGTGCAGTAGAGGCGAAGCATGCACACGTAGAAGAGGAATGCGGATCGATGGGAGTTTTCCGTCGATCCGCATTTCTGTAACTACCGATCAGTATTCCCCGATTCGCCAATCGAAAATCGCCATCCGCCGATTCGGGCGTTTCCGCGGGGCGCAATGTTTTGCGCCCCTACGGTGTCCATTCGCCAATCGAAAATCCCCATTCGTCAATCCCC
>CBFGQN010000229.1:0-6630 GCA_965650895.1 uncultured Ignavibacteria bacterium
GGAGAAAAGAGAGCAACTGTCCCGCTGTCGCTCTCCTGTCTGCACAGTGGAACAGGTTGAGTGTATGTCCGACAGCATGATCGAGAAAGGCATCGGGATTTGATACCTCGGATCGTTCCCTGTGAAAAAACGGGTCAACATAACCGTTTCCGTACATCAGCACCTCCCTATCCCGACATTGTGAACATGATAGATTTTAGTATAGCCGATAGTCATAATTAACTCAAGAGAAAAATGGATAACCGTTTAGGAGGTCATGTCGATGTCGCGTTCGCGGCACGCGCTCATATTGAGCTGCGAAAAGAATGGATTGAATCGAGATATGCGTTCGAGTCAATCCCCGGCACAGAAAAGAACCCTGTTCTTATGGATCACGCTGTTGCGAATGTTCAGAAGTGGGAAGATGAGATCGCATACCTGCGTGAGGTGGCACTCAACAACGGGACAGAAGTCAGCCAATCAATGAACGCAGCACACCGGAACACCGTCATGCAAACGGTGCAGCATATTCTGGATGCTCCTGTAAATGCACTGCCATTTGATAATCGTTTGGACTTAACGAAGCTGTCGCATTCAACGGAAATAGGCAGAGATTTGAACAAGATGCTCATAGAACGGCAAGGACGTGATCGTGGAGATCCTCCCCCTCCCGACCTCGGTGATGCCAATCCCGGTGGCGGCAACAATCCTCCCCCTCCGCCGCTACCCGACGGCGGTGCAGCCGCACCCCCTCCCCCGCCACCGGAAGACAAGCATCCCGGAGAGCCCCGCGCGTCGCGTTTTATGGAGGGGTTCCGGGGGCAGCAGGAAACCGGAAAGGATCAGAGCCATCCGGAACAGGAAAAGGAACGGCCCGGCGTGGCATACTCCCGGTTCCTGCAACGCGATGTGCCGACCGATCCGCCGGACAAGGCGGGGGCGGGCGAAAAAGAGCAACAGGACATGGCGACAGGTGCGGGAGAGTCCCGTGCGTCGCGCTTTATGCAGTCCTTTCACGGCGCGAAACACGCCACGCCGGATCAGGACAAGACACCAGCGGCAGACAAAGCACCCCCGAAGCCGCCTCCGGACAAGGACGATCGATAGGCCGCACGGCTGACCGTGTAATCCACATATCAATCATTAACCTGGAGTCACACAATGGCGAATTACGAGTTAGTCCCGGTTCCGGTTCCGAACTCTCAGGCAGAGGCTGAACGGATCGAGCAATGGCTTGAGCAGTGTTCACAGCACGGTGCGGTGCTGGTCTGCTTCATGCCGACGCAGAACACCGACAGGGTGCTTGCCGTCCTGACCGTTAAGGAGAGGGGACAGGTTCCACCGCCGGGACGATGGCGGCGGTTCTAAGGCAGTCTGCGTTCCCACAGGAGAAGGCCGGAACGCCGCATCTGCGTTCCGGCCTGTCTCTTACCCTGCCTTCGGCTTTGCCTTTTGCGGCGTTCCGGCGTCGGGCTTGTCTTTCACCGTGAAGGAGCGGCTGTAAGCCACGCGCAGGGCTTCGGCGAGGGAGAGCAGATCGCCTCTGCCGAACGATGAGGTGTTCTGCGGTTGGCCTTCGGCATCGGTGTAGGTTCGCTCCAGCGTGAAGTTGTGGTAAGCCTTGCCTTCGCCGGAAGTGTTCTCCCAGATGGTCACGCACACACGACCGAAGCGGACTTTGTCGAGAGGGGTGTTGGTGTTGCTCATGGTTCTTCTCCTTTTCTCAAACGAGGCTGCGGAAGTGCCGCCTCTGTCATCGCCCGGACACCGCGCAGAAGGGACGGAAGGCAAGAGGTTTTTTGGCATCGCGATGAATTGTCCGCTTGCGGGCAAGAGGAAAAAACCTCTTGCGTGAGGACCGGCGTGGTGTAGATGTCAGAGGATGGCGGCACTGCGGCAGTCGTGATGGGACAAGGGAGAGGGAAGCGGCAACAGGAACGCGCAAGGCAGCACCGGATCCGGCAGGGAGATCGTGTCCTTCTGTCCGGAAGCACCGGAGGAGGAGAGCCGCCCCGCGTCCCGTCGGGGAGCCTATCAATCACGATGCCAGGCCACCCATAAAAAACGGCACCGGCGGCGGGAACGGATTTCCCGCGCCGACGCCCTGCGGATGGAACAGGAAGGTGTTCACCCCGTGAGACCGGCACGCGCTGCGGCAAGAAAAAGCCGGGACGGATGGCTGGCCGGAACGCGGAACAACTCCGGCCCTCCACCATCCCAAAGCGTGCGCCATGCCCCCTCCCCGTCCGGCGGCGGCGCAAAGAGGAGGACAGGTCAGATGCCGGTGGCCTAGAGCGTAAAATCCACGCCTACCGACAGGATCGATATGCCCCACCCCAGACGCGCCTGTGCCGAGAGGCCGGGCGTAAAGAAATACCGCGCCCCCGCCACGCCGCTCCAGAAAAAATGACTGCCATAGGATGTTGTGGTGTCATCGTTGTCTATCACACCATCGGGAGAATGCCATTCTTGATTGAAGACGACATACCCGAGACCCAGTCCGGCAAAGAGATCCCATTTCTTCAACCCAAGTGCGAAGTGATAGGCACCAAAGAAATTCATTGGAAGCCACGAATAGGTCCAGCTATAGCCATAGCCCGCGTCCCCGTGCCATTGCATATAATCGACAGTGCCGCCGATCCCGATTTGCCCCGGCCCTGCGTCGCCGGGTTGCGTGAGACCATATTCGATATGTCCTCCGAAACTGACCGATGCCTCATAGGCGCCGAGACCGAGGTGCGGCCCAAGGTAGACTTTGCCGGTTTCAAATTGCGCATCCGCCTTGTGTGACAGGACGCAGACCATCGCCACAGCAATGACGATCCGCCAGATATTCTTGTTCATAGTATGATGAAAGTAGAGATGGATTGAACCCTCACATCACCGAGGCTGGCCGTGAGGGAAAAGGAACCCGGGGCACAGCCCCGGTGACAGCCCGGGACAAATATAAGGAACATTCTTGACTATAGGCAAGAATAAAACTTGATGGGTACTATACCTTCGGGACATGGCCAGACCCGCAGACCCATTGAAGATTCCTGAAAACGAACCGCTTTCCCCGGAGATCGCCTTCGCGCTTGTGCTGCGCGAACGCCGGGCCATGCTCGGGTTGACACAGGCCGACCTTGAAGGTGACGGCACGTTCGATCACAGCTATATCTCCCGGCTGGAGAGGGCCGAGCGGCAGGTCTGCCTTCGCGGCCTTCTGCATCTCTCCGCAAAGCTCCGGATGGAGCCGCAAGACCTTGTGTTCGAGGTCGTCAAGCGGCTCCAGCAGTAAGGCCGGTTCTTCCTTGCCGTCAGGTTCTTCCCTGTTCGGACATCTCCTTCCATGTCCTCTCCTTCATAACACGCGACAACAACGCCCTGTCCCTGTGGTGGCGGGAGACATATCTCACCCCGTGAGACCGGCACGCGCTGCGGCAAGGAAAGATCGGGGCGGACGACTGGCCGGAACACGGAACAGCTCCGCCCCCCGCCCGCCATCCCAAAGCGTGCTCCATGCGCCCCCCTCCCCCGCTTTCGGGAGTGACGGAAAAGAGGAAGGCCCCGCCTTCCGGTGAAAGCGGGGCCTTCCTGCACAAGCGGTTAGAAGGTCCTACGGTTTTTCATCCGATCCTTCCACTCGTCCCGCAATCTCTCATTGTATCGCGGTGGCTGTCCTTCCCTGATAATCTGGCGAATGGCATTCATGCACTGCGCCTGAATATCCGGTCTTGGCCACAGTCCCCAGTGATGGCGGTAGAGACCGCAAAAGGTGCGCCATAGTTCCCATTCAAGCAGTTCGTGCACATCGGCCCGGGATGCAAGCGGACTGTCCTGTTGTTCTTTCTGCTGTCTGCGCTTTTTTGTCCACATGGTGTTTACCTCTATTGTTTTGTTGTACAGTGGTGTGGAAAGAATGGGGTAAACGGAAGCTTTGACCGTTTCGGGAAAGGGTGTTGCCTGTTACCCGCAACGGTAGACAATCGGGCGTCCTGCAAGGGTGGTTTCGGAATAGTCTACGTTCAAATCGCGGACAATGGCATCGTAGTTGATATAGTGTTGCAGGTGCTCCGGGATGTCGCCGTACCGACCTTCCTCGACAAACTGCCTTGCCAGTTCCTTCAGGGAATCCACATAGTATAGATCCACCTCGAAATCGTCCGGGCGGCTGTCGGCCTCGATCGTGTAGCCACATTCCCCGGCCACGATCACCCGTATTTTCTCCTCCTCCTCCCACTCGTCCACCCTCTCGAAATACTGTTCGATGTTCGCCTGCGTGATCCCAAGAGCCTCGAACAGTTCCCCGTCAATACTTTCCCCGTCGATAAACTCGATCTCGAATTCCTCGACCGGCAGCCCAAAGCTGTCGGTCACCCCTTCGGCTTTCTCCTGATAGTCCTCGAAGCTCTCGAAATAGAACCCCTTGGCGGCGGCGTCAAGGTTATATGGGTTTGCAAAAAGCGTTGTCATGGCTTCACCTCTTTTCTTTTTGTGGGCTGCGGTTCTGTGCGTCGCGTCTTCGCGCCGCCATGAACCTCTGCCCGCTGGCGAAGCCGGGGTGAGCAACTGCAAGGCCGGAGCGTGGGGAGGGGCATCACCCGGCCTGCACAAATGAAGCGAAGCGGAATGCGGAAGGTTGGGGAGACCCCACGCGGAGCATGTGAGCGAAGCGAAGCCTTGCGGGCGCGAGGGGCTGGCCCCTAAAGCAAAAAGCCGCGACACAAGCGGCCTTTCCTGACAGCGTCGCGCACGCGGCCACGACTGTTCTTTGCGTTAAGGATCGTCACCCGCGAGGGCCAAGACCTGTCCGCAGGGCTTGGTGGAGCCGTGATCTTGCAAAAGGCGCGGCGGAATAGAGCCTGACCCGCCGGATGGCGGGGAACGCCCGGTGCCTTCCCGGCACGACCCCTATCCCGCTCTCCCAGTGCCTCTTCTCTGAATGCGGGGATATCCACGTATCACGGATTACGGGGATAGCGTCACCTCCCCTGCCCAGTTAGCTTATCCTGACATGATATCACGGGACGGAACAGCAACCGAACAACATATTTTGGAGGGATACCATGTCGTCATTGCAGATACTGCCGAAGCATGATGGTACAACACTGAACAGTCTTGCAGACTTTCTCTTCTTCAAGGATACGCCCCCGCCGCCTGGCAAGAACGTTCTCTATGTCCTGAAACTCACCGAAGTCGGAACCGGAACCTCGTTCAGGCACCCCTTCGACCTGAATACTGCAAGCAATGCGTTTCGTCTCCCTGCCCCAAAGGTTGAATACAACAAGATCTATCGCATCCGCCTTCTCCGGTATGACTTTCCCACAAACATTGCGCCCGTCCCGGCGAAAGGGTATCTCACCGACACAAGTGATCCCGTTATCGTCTACACCCCTGCCTTTCCGCATACCCTGTTGCAGAGCAAGCAGCGATCGTTTGACAAGAAGACCCCGTATGTTGCCTCGGTCATGAATGAGGTGATTGCCTTTACCAAGATTGCCCAGCTTGAAGCCTACAAAATCAAGATCATTGACCCATCCGACGGCACGGTTCTCTATAACAAGGAACATAACGTCCAAAATCAGGAATACTATTTCTTTCCGTCGAATGTGCCGAACATCGGGTTTGATCGAACCTATGGCACACAGGCAAGGGTCAAGGTCACGAAGTACCGCAAGCATTTCGGGCCGGTCTGTTATATCCGGACACCGCCATTCCCGCAACCGGTCTTCACCGCGAAGACCTATTCCCTTGTCAATCCTGCCACGACCGCCGTCGGACTGACCGCCAAGATACCGGGCGTCACTTCCTATGAATATCAGCTCGCGATGATCGAGCCGAAGCCGCTGACGCAAAACCTTCCGGCTGCGGATATCCTGACCCTGACAGTCAATGATGATGTCATCAACGTGGCCCTTGACTGGTTCAATGGACCGGCCTTCCAGGTCATGCCGAATACGACCTACTGGATACGGTGCCGGGGACGACGCCAGACCTCTCCTCTTGTGGATCAGGAAGGGCCGTTCAGCCTGTGGACAAAGGTGACGACCCAGCCCTGATGCGGTTCGTCCAAGGATCACCGCTCCTGCGCGTGGCGCGGCGAAGGTGCCAGCGGCGGGAGGAGAGAGGAGCCGTCAGCCCCGGCGACCGCAGGGAAGCGGGGCGAACGGCGACGATCGACGACCGGAGCCAAGCCTTGGCCGCGAAGGGGGGCTTCCGGCACCACCATCACCGCCAGCCCCAAGCGCGGGGGGCGTGGCGGTTTGCCGCAGGCGCAGCCGAAGGCAATCGGCCACCGTGGGCGGACGCCTGAAACAAACGGGTGGTTCCTGCAATGTCCAGCAACCGAAAGGAGAAAGGACACATGCTCATGTCCTCACCACCCTCGAACCCACCCGCCCCGGCAAAGACCGGAGAACTTGGGTCAGCGGCCAGCTCTAAACCGTTATCCATGATCTGGAAGGAATCCTCTGCCGCCTCCACCCGTAAACTTTCTGGGGGTGATCGCGACAAATACCCTGATTTTTGGGGAGGGCAAAGGGTAGAGAAAGAGGGTATTGATGGACAAGCCTTGAGATTCTGGAAAGAATAACCTCGAAGACCTGACTGGCAGAATCTGGAGATGTACCGGACAACCCTGTTTTTATGGCGAAAATCCCGGGAAAAATC
>CBFGQN010000230.1:0-6625 GCA_965650895.1 uncultured Ignavibacteria bacterium
TCCCTGTATCATACTTCACACGGCGACTCTGTCATCTTATCCGGACCTTCCGGAGGTTCGTCAGTTATGGCCGGCATCACTCCAATTCTACCTCACTTCTCCATCTCCATCACACAATACCACGCCCATCTGCGCAGCAGCGAGATCAGCCTTATCAGGACCGCGTCCAGCCCCTCGGTTATCGCACAGAGAGGGTTGAAGATCGGTGTGCTCCGCAGCGGAACGATGCCGAGCGTGGTCAGGTGGAAGTAGAGGGTTCTGACCTTCAAGAAATCAAGAAATATTGATCAGCGGGTTGTGCCCCGGCGACTCGTGGAAACCGATAAACGGAATATATTTGAACGGAACGTTGCAAGGGGACAAGGCGTTTGACATCAACAAGACATCGGGTGGTACTCCGGTTCCAGCCGAATACCCAAACCACAAAAACATATATCTGAAGACAATGGAAAAACTGCATTTTTCGATTGAGATCGATGCGCCGCGATCGAAAGTATGGGATACCATGCTCGGCGATGCAACCTACAGGATGTGGACGTCGGCGTTTTCCGAGGGATCCTACTATGTGGGCGACTGGAGCGAAGGGAGCAAGATACTCTTCCTGGGTTCGGGTGAAAACGGCGGGGAGTCGGGAATGGTGAGTCGTATCGAGACGAATCGTCCGCATGAATACATCTCGATCGAACATCTCGGCGTCGTGGAGAACGGCAAGGAAGATACATCGAGCGAATCGGTACAGTCGTGGGCCGGCGCCCATGAAAACTACACGTTCAAAGAAGTGGACGGCGGAACTCAGGTGCTCGTCGACATGGATATCAATGACGAGTATCGCGAGATGTTCGAAGGCATGTGGCCAAAGGCTTTACAGCGACTGAAGGAATTGGCGGAAGGATAATTCGGGCCGGAACAATTGTTGATCCGGGATACGGAACGCCTGATCCCGGATCGCAGAAGGGAAAGGCTCCTGGGGCCATGACAGACCGAAGAACACAGGCAGAGGAGACCCTTCAGGAGCAAACCCTGTTGTGGAGCAGCCCGGAGCATTCCGGGCTTTTTTTTTCCTGCCGTCAACGAGTTAAAGAATTTCCATTCCCCGAACGGATTCCCCCTTACTTCTCCATCTCCATCACACAGTACCACGCCCATCCGCGCAGCGGCGGGATCAATCCCATCAGAAGAGAATCAAGCCCTTCGGTCAGAGCATAGAGAGGTTTGAAGATCGGTGTGTTCCGCAGCGGAACGATGCCGAGCGAGGTCAGGTGGAAGTAGTGGGGTCTGATCTTCGAGAAATACCGCTCGGCTTCGCGGAGATCGGAGCGGAGCAGGGGGTGTTCATCCGGCGTCCGCAGGTGTGGCGTCCGGTTGCGGAAACGGTTGATCAGCGGGTTGTGCCCCAGCGGCTCGTGGAAGACCGCACGCCCCCCCGGACGGAGGACGCGGGCCACTTCGCCGTAGCCCTTCTCCAGATCCAGGTGGTGGAGAATGCCGATGCCGCAGACCAGATCGAACGAGTTGTCCGGGAAGGTCAGTTCCTCGGCGTTCATCACGTGGTAGGAGACCCGGTCGGTCAGTCCGGCCCCGGCCGCCAGAGCGTTCGATTCCTCGATGGCGACCGGCGAGATATCGATGCCGGTGATCCGTGCCCCCTCGCGGGCCAGAGCCAGTCCGTCGCTGTTGATCCCGCAACCATACTCCAGCACGTCCTTTCCGGCAACCTTGCCGAAGATCAGATCGTGATAGCACTCGTAGGAGCGCCGGGCCACCGCGTAGAACTTGCCGACCTCCGACTCCCGCAGGTTTGTGGAGAAGGAATGATCGTGGAACTCCGCCTCGCGAGCCAGTCGCTCCTGCCTCTCCCGGTCAGTCCGGAGTTCTTCCTCGTTTCCCGTGACCGGCATCCCCGGTCTGGTGTCCGTCTGCGTTTCCATTCGTGTCCCGTTACCCGATGAATGTTATGCCACAATTGATGTGAACGTAAAGGCCGAACCGTCGAACAGTCCCTTGTCGCTCAGCTTCAGACTCGGTATCACCAGCAGAGCCATGAACGAAAGGGTCATGTAGGGAGCGGTCAGCTTCGTGCCGAGAAGATCCTTTGCCGTCCGGTCCAGCCGTGAGTAGGCCTCGGCAACTTCCTCGATCGACCGGTCGCTCATCAGTCCGGCAACCGGCAGGGGCAGAACCTCTTCCCGGTCACCGGCCACGAGCGAAAGTCCTCCGCGCGACTCCATCACAAGGTTGATCGCCCGCACCAGTTCCCCGTCGGTTGTCCCGACCGCGACGATGTTGTGGGAGTCGTGCGCAACCGACGAGGCGATCGCCCCCTTCTCCAGTCCGAACCCGTTGATGAAGGCGATAGCCGGATGGTCTTCGTTGTAGCGATTGACCACCGCGATCTTCAGCACGTCCGATGCGATATCCGAGACGATCTCTCCGTCGACGATATTCGCCTGCGCGCTCCGCTTCTCGGTGACGATCTGTCCGTCGACCGCACCGATCACGTTAAGCATCCCCTCATCGGCCGGAAAGGGAAAACGGAGCGACTCCCGGCTGATGGTCCGGGGAGCGAAGTTGTTCGGTGCGGTGATCTCCACCCCCGGTATCCGGGTCTCCCCGTGTTCGGCGACAAGTTCTCCGTCGATCCACGTCCTGAGCACCCGCATCGACTCCAGACCGTCCACCTCGATGAAGTCTGCCGGGTCACCCTTCTGCAGAAGTCCGACGTTCAGACCGTAGTGCCGGACCGGATGGACCGAGGCGGTTCGCAGAACCGTCATCAGGTCGTGCCCTTCGGCCAGTGCGCGGCGGACCAGACCGTCGATGTGGCTTTCGAGAAGATCGTCCGGATGTTTATCATCGCTGCAGAACATGCACTTGTCGGGGAACTCGGAGATCAGCGGATGAAGTGCGCTGAAGTTCTTTGCGGCCGAGCCTTCGCGGATCAGGAGCTTCATGCCGGAGGAGAGTTTTTCCTTCCCCTCCTCATAGGTGAAGGACTCGTGGTCGGTGGAGATGCCGGCGGCCAGATATTTCTGCAATCCCTCTCCCCGCAGACCGGGGGCATGTCCGTCCACCGGTTTTCCGAGGCGACGAGCGACGGCGATCTTGGCGTGGACCTCCGGATCATCGTTGATGACGCCCGGATAGTTCATCATCTCGCTCAGGTAGAGAATGCGATCATCCGAAAGAAGTTCCTCCACCTCATCGACGCCCAGAACCGCACCGGCCGTCTCGAAGCCGGTGGCCGGAACGCAGGAGGGAGCGCCGAAGGCGAACTTGAAGGGAGTGCGCGCGCCGTTTGCGATCATGTAGCGCACCCCTTCGATGCCGAGGACGTTGGCGATCTCGTGGGGATCGCTGACCGTGGCCACGGTTCCGTGAACGACGGCGATCCGCGCGAACTCCGACGGGACCAGCATCGAACTCTCGACGTGGACGTGGGCGTCCACAAATCCGGGGAGGATGCAGGGTTCCCCCTCCCTCCCCTCGCCCGGCTCCTCGACGATATCGGTGATGCGACCGTTCTCGAACTTCAGCGTTCCGAAAAAGATGCGCCCGTTCAGCACATCGACAATCCGACCGGACAGGCTTTGCATGGGTTTGCGGTTATCAATGATTATCAATAATGATGGAATGGTCTCTTCCAGAGGGGCAAGGATTTTTGCCCCCTACGGTTTCCGGCTTCGATCAACATTCGGACATCGACACTCGCAATTCGACATCTGCCCTATTGCTCTGCGCTTCGACTTCGATCCGGGTTGGCTCGACCCGCTCCGGGTCTCCCGGCGTCGGCATAAAGCCGACGGCTACCGCACTTATGTACTCAGGCACTCACACACCCACTCACTCCACGAGCTCTACTTCACTCCCGCCTGAAACTCCCGAGAATCTTCCGATACCCCTCCAGATCCCCCTCGATCTTTCCCGGGCTACTGGAACAGAGGAAGACGTAGCCCCGGCGTTCGTCTTCGTCCCCCCCGACAATCGAGGTCAGCATTCCCTGGCGCCAGCGGCCGTCGCGGCTGTTGTCCTTGTAGGCATAGAGGAGAACCGGGAGCGTGTCGCCGTCGATCACGATCTCCTCGCTCCGCATCGGCAGATATCCCGCCACTGTGGCCGCCTCGCGGAAATTCAGGTCGGCGAAGTTGTTGTTCTCTCCCTCCGGCGGCAACTCCGTGGTGACCACGGAGACGACCGGCGCGGTCGAATCCCGCTCCCCCTTCCAGAGGACCACCGAGGCATTTCCGACATTCTCCTGATGGTTCCATCCTTCGGGAATGATCAGCGAGAAGCCGTCGGGATGTTCGTAGTAGCCGGGCGGTTTTTCCTCCGCGCAGGCGGCAATCAGGAATACCGCAATCAGCGGAAGGATTCTCCCGAGAACCGAACGGACAGATGCAACTGCCGGACTCATAACGACCTGTGATTGATAACGCACCTTCTCCCCCTTACTCCTCACTCTTCCCTCCGAGATGTTCGGCCAGGAATCGCTCGGCTACGGTATAGAACTTCATCCGGTTCTCCGGCTTCACAAAGCCGTGCCCCTCATCAGGGAAGAGCATATACTCGTGGGGAATCCCCTTCTCCTCCATCGCCGCGACGATCTGCTCGGACTCCGCCTGCTTCACGCGGGGATCGTTCGCCCCGTGTGCGATCAGCATCGGAATCCTGATGTTGTCCACCTTGTTCAGAGGAGAACGGGACTTCAGGAACTCCTCCTCGGTCTCCGGATTTCCCACCCGGTCGTGCATCCGCTTCAGCATCGGCCGCCAGTAGGGAGGAATCGTGTTGATAAACGTGATCAGATTGCTCGGCCCGACGATCGCCACCGAACAGCGGAAGAGATCGGGCGTGAACGTCGCCCCGACCAGAGCGGCATAGCCGCCGTAGGAGCCGCCGTAGATCGCCACCCGCTCCGGGTCGGCATACCCCTGGTCGATTGCCCAGTTGACCGCATCGACCAGATCGTCATGCATCTTCCCCCCCCACTCCTTGTCGGCCGCGTTGACGAAATCCTTGCCGTAGCCGGTCGAGCCCCGGTAGTTGACGTTCATGCAGATGTAGCCCCGGTTGGCGATCCACTGCTCCTGCGGACCGTATCCCCACGTGTCCCGGACCCACGGACCGCCGTGGACGTTCAGGACCATCGGCAGACCGGTTCGGGGGAGGTCCGGCGGGAAGGTCAGATAGCCGTGGATCGTCAGTCCGTCACGCGCCTCGAAGGAGAAAGGCTCCATCGGGGCAAGACGGTAGTTGGAGAGTTCCGGATAGGTGTTGAAGAGGTGGGTGATCTCCTTCGACTTCCGGTCGTAAAGGAAATAGCGTCCCGGCGCCTCCGGAGAATCGAAGAAGCCGATCAACTTCTCCCCATCGCCCGTCCGCGATATGAGTGAAAAATCGCTTCCCGAATCGGCCGACAGTTTTTCAATGTCCTCGCGCCAGCTCTCATCCAGCGCCACCCACTCGGAACGTTCCCGGAGAATCACTGCAAGTTCCGGCTCGCGGGTCTCGCGGTGGAAGACCACCAAGGAGACGTCGTAGATCGGATCCTCGACGATCACCTCCACCTCCTTCGTCCTCGTATCGATCGCCACCAACCGTCCGGCATTCGCGTTCCGCGAATCTATCGCATAAAGCTTTGTTCCGTCCAGGTTGAACCCCTCCGGACCGCTCACCGTGGCGTCATCGGCATCCCAGCGAATGAAGACCTCCCACTCGTCGGTCTCCCGGTCCCACCGCAGCAGATCGAATCCTCCCTCCTCTCCCACCCCGAGCACGCCCCAGGGCCGCATCCCCTCATCGATAATCCAGTCGATAGCGTTTCCGGGATTGTCGGCCTCCTTCACCAGCTCACCGGTCGACAGAGTCAGCCGGTAGAGATCCTTCAACTCCTCGTTATCCTTGTTGATTGCAAGCAGAACCGTGTCGGGGAATTTAAGACTGAGCTTGACAACGCTGACCTGTACGTTCTCGAACGGCGTGTAGTCCTTTGTCTCCCCGGTCTCCAGATCGACCGAATAGAGACGCCAGTTCTCGTCCCCTGCCTTGTCCTGGATGTAGAGAACATGGCGGTTGTCGAACGCCCAGAACCAGCCCGTGATGCCACGGTCACGGTCGTTGGTGACCGGACGGGCTTCGGAGATGTCGGCGTCGGTGTTGTTGATCCAGACGTTCAGCACTCCGTCGCGGGGTGCAATCCAGCCCAGTCTTGTTCCGTCCGGTGAAATCTGCGCGGCTACCCTGTCCGGGTTTCCGAACAGAATCTCTTTCGGGATGAGATCAGCGGCAATTTCTGTTGTGTTCATAGTGCGTGATGAATGGTGGAAAGCTGAAAGCTGAAGGAGAGTTCTGCCGAATCGGCTTCCGGCAGACGTTTCCGTCCGCTTCCTGATCCGACAGGAGCCACCCCTGCAGGCATGTTCGATACTGACCGGTTAAAGGGAGGTAAAGGTAGAAAAGCGGCGGGGAGTATCCAACGGTAAAGTTTTGGCACTCCCCTTTTCGCTTTCGGCTTGGAACAACTGCGAACGGGAGCAAGTCCCTATTTTCAAACGGCCCTTCATCGGGCGCACCACTTATTTTATACCGTTCTTATTGCTTATGTGCGGAATAGTCGGATATATCGGAG
>CBFGQN010000231.1:0-6609 GCA_965650895.1 uncultured Ignavibacteria bacterium
CCTGCGTGACTGCTCATGTCCTGCGTCACAGTCATAGACCGCATGACCCGTTCGGCTATCGGGGTTCCGTCGGGACGGTAGATCTCAAGGATGACGATGCTGTCGTCCTTCTCAAAAAAATTGAAATTGAACGGAACAAACTGAACGGCAAATCGGGTGTTCAGCGGCTCTCCTCTCCACGGCACCGGCAGGATGGAGGAATGTGGCGTCCGGATGGTTTGCAGGGTGTAGCTGAAGGCCCCCGGAACATCCATCGCAACGATCGTTGTCGTTTCGCCGTTCCATACCGTCGCAGAATCCCAGCGTTCCTTTAGTCCTCCTTCCAGAACCATATCCAGTCTGTGTTTGCCCGGAACCGCTTCCCGGGCAGAGAGAGCGGAGAACGAGGGAATAATGTCCCAGCCTTCCGGCATCTGGTTATCAACCATTGTTCCCACAGCAATCCGGGAAACGTTGGCAAACCGGATGCGGGGCTTGAAATCAACCGGCTCGGTATCAACGTAGCGATCGAAACCGTCGATAGCATACTGAGTCCAGACCTCCGCCTTCTCATCCCTCTCGATCACTACCACCGGATACCCTCCCGCACCGTACCACTTCTTTCCGTCAACATCGACGGTGAGAAGTCTGTTCAGGAACTCCTCGCTCCGCACATCTTCATGCAAAGCGGATGTATGTCGGTAAGGAATCCGCGTCACCACTTTCCCGTCCGGCAGAGTTATGGCGATCTGCCGCTGCCGCGGCGTCAGGTTCACTATCGTCAGGGGAACACTTCCGCCGCTCGGATACCACAGGGGGACAACGGCTCCGTTGGAGTAGTATACGAAGGTCGGGAGACCCGGCTGAAGCGTAACCGACTTCTCAGCCCGCGTTTCTCCGGTCTCCGGATTAACGACTCTGATGGAAAAACTTTGCTTCTCTACAAGACTGAAACCGGCCCCCTCTCCGGACTTTCCGAACTGAAGGGCGGACCCGATGTTCGTGTCGTCGACATATACGTCAATCAGAGAGTCCTGCGGGGAGAGGTTGACCGGGATTACAGTGCCGGAGATAAGCTGGGCAAAGAGAAGTGAAGACGCAGCGGACAGCAGAATGAAGAGGAGAGAGGAAAAGAGTAGCCGTAGGAATTTCATAACACCGTCCTGTATCGTTGGGAATCAGCACCGAACAAGAAATGATAAGTCTATAAAGACATCACAAGGGATTCAAATGTCACCGCTGCTGAGGGGGGAGCAGGAATATGCGGCTTCCCTGTTTTGCTTTCAGGCACCCTCGAGCCCTGTCAAGACGACTTACCGTCACGATCCCGGCACGACCGAGTCCGCATCCCCGATCGGGAATGCGGACTCCGTATGTTCGATACACCTGTTTCGTTCGCCGGTGAGGGACAGAAATGTCCGTTCCCACAATTCCAAGCCTCCCGGTCCCGCGACAAGCGAAACCGGTGCCGGGATCTCTCGATGATCTCAGGCAGCTTCCGCTTCGGCCTTGCTCCCCTTCAGCAATTCCGCATTCAGCGTGTCCAGAGGCGTGATGGTCCAGGTGTTATCCTGATTCAGCGTTGCGACCATCGTATAGATGTTCGGAGGGAACGTAATCTTTGCCGCATTGAACATCGACTGGGTATCGAGTACTTCACCGGTCATATAGTTGCCGAACGCAATCCAGTATTCCGGATGGGGTGTGAACATGACATTCATGTTCGGCTGGGCCTGCACTGCAAAGGTTGCCGCACCCGACATGCCGATCCCGGGCTGCGGTCCCTGCGTCAGGTCCTTGAATGTGTAGAATCCCCCCTCCTTGGTGAAAGTCACCTGATTTTGTGTTGCCGGATCGGCCGGCCAGACCTGCGAGGCGCTGAAGACGACTCCGGGGGCCAGACGACCGGTCTGGGACCAGGCAAAATCGTAGGCCAGCTCCCACGCAAACTGGATCCTCGTGGTCGGGGCGGCCGGTCTTGTAAACCATGCAAGCGACATTACCCCCGGGTAACCTCCCCCGGGATCCTTCTGAAACAGACAGGCATCCCCGCGGTTGGAGGAATTGTTCTGAAAGATGACGGTGTACCGCATTCCGTTAGCCATAACAAACTCCTGAATTGATAAGTGGTATTTGGTCTTGTCCGTTCCGGAAAGATGATGATATCCTCTCCGGTTCCGGCCTCGGAGTATTCCGATACCACAAACATATTTCTATCTGCCCTCCCTCTCGGTACTACTTCAGTACTACTTTTTTATATCACAAGCGGATGTCTCCCGGCTCCACTCCGGCACGGCGGCATCTCATACTCATCCACTCCCACACCCACTCACTCACGCACGCTTCCCGATCCCCGCACTCCGCCCGGTCCCCCACGCCCAAAGAAAGTTATAGCCGCCGATCGGACCGAACGCATCGAGCATCTCGCCGCAGAAGTAGAGACCGGGATGTCGCCGGCTCTCAAGCGTCTTCGGATTCACCTCTTCAAGGGCCACCCCTCCGCCGGTCACCTCGGCCTTCTTGTACCCCTCGTCTCCGGTCCAGGGAAGCCGGTAGCGGATCAGTCGTTCGATCAACTCCTCCCGCTCTTCACGTCGAAGCTCCGAGCAATTCCGTTCGGGAGGAATGCCGGTCTCCTCGACCAGACGCTCGGCAAGACGCTCCGGCAGAACTTCCCGCAGGACGGGCGCAACCCTCCAGCGTCCCCCCTTGATCAATTCCGACCGCCACGTCTCCTCGTCGCGATCGACCCAGCGGACGTAGACTTCCTGACGTTCCTTTCCGCTCAGTCGGGAGAGAACCGGCAGGTGGGAAATATCCAGAACGGAAGGTCCGCTGTAGCCCCGGTGCGTGAAGAGGAATCCCCCCTCGGTTACGAAAGAGCCGTGCGCTCCCGGAGCTTCAAGCCGGACGTTGAGAGAGAGACCGGCCAGGTCTCCGTGCGGCGGCGGTTCTGCGGTCAGAGGTGTAAGAGCCGGATATGTCCGATTGAGCCGGTGCCCCAGCTTCTCGGCAATATTCAGTCCCGTTCCGTCACTCCCGGTCTTCGGCACTGAAAGCCCCCCCGTCGCCAGAATCACTCTCTTCGCCTCAAGTGACTGACCATCGGCAAGCCGCACCCGCCACAGTCCGTTCCCCGTCTCCAGATCGACCACGTGTGCATCGAACCGCAGTCCGACGCCGCAACGTCGATTCCACTCCACCAATCCGTCCCGCACATCCCGCGCCCGGTTCGACTCCGGAAAGAGCTTTCCGCTCTCCTCCTCAAGAACCAGCTCCAGCTTCAGTTCCGTCTCGAAGAACTCCCGTTGCTTTGCAAGGGGCCAGGCCCGCAGCATCTTCTTCAGAAGCGTCTGCGACGACGCGGTGACGAACTGCGATGTGGAGAGTCGGGAGGGGAGGATGTTGCACCGGCCGCCGCCGCTGATCAGGATCTTCCTGCCGCCGTCTGATGTCCGTTCCAGCAGAAGTGTCTTTCCTCCGGCCAGTGCGGAGAATCCGGCGGCAATCAATCCCGCCGCCCCCGCCCCGATGACGATGGTATCGATTGCATCATTAACTGAATTACTCATGGATCTGAATCGGGATTCCACATCTCTGAAAACCGGCGGAAAGACTTCGGAAGAGAATCAAAGGGATCGACCGTGCGCGCCTCCCCCGGCAAAACCTTCCTCCCCGCAGCTTTGCAAACCGGTATGTGAATGGTTGAAGAATTTGTCGGCAAGATACGAAGCGTCGCTGCACCGACCGTAATCGTGGGAAGTGTGGGTCGGGGGAGAATTGACGGAAGATCACCCCCCCGCAAGCATCCGGGCCAGAACATCCGGCTGCGAGAGCATGGCGTCATGCCCGGCATCGATCTCCCCGACTTTGCCTCCCAGCTTCTTTGCAAAGGCAGTGCAGAATTCGTGAGGAAGATTCCGATCATCCCGACAGATGATGTAGCGGGAGATCGGGGCGAACTCGCTTGCGCCGTGTGCGGCCGCATCCAGATAGGGACCGAGAGGCTGGGGAGTCAGCTTCTGATAAGCAGCCTCGGCCTCTTCTTCACCGAGGTCGTTGAAGAAGCGTTCGCGGGCAAACTCGTAAGGGAGCATCAACGAACGGTCGGGAGAAATATCGGCCAGTCGGTAGTAATCGGGTCGGCGCTCCGGAGCCACCAGATCGATCCCCCGCTCTCCCCTGTCCAGAATGAAGGAGGCGATGTAGATCGCTTCACGAATTTTCTCCCTGTGTGCGGCGATCACTTCGGGGAGAACAAGTCCGGCAAGGGAATGTCCGACAATCACAAACTCGTTCAATTCCTTCTGACGAATGAAATCGTTCACCGCAGAGATATAGGCGTCGAGCGTAATCGACTCTCTCGGCGTCTGATCGTCTCCTCCTCCCGGCAGGTCGAGGGCATATCCCATCCGGCCAAGCGTTCCAAGTTCTCTGATGACCTCTTCCCAGCACCATGCTCCGTGGGAACCGCCGTGAATCAGAAGGATGTCCTGCATGATGTTATTTCGTTTGATAGTGAGGAGACTGCAAAAAAGAATTCACCACAAAGACACGAAGGGAACACACAACGATCACAAAGGAGAGGGTGTGACGAAGGAGGGGAGCTCGTTCGGTCGGCGGCAGAGATGGTCGGCTCCGGCGGCGGAGAGTTCTTCGGAGGATCCGTAACCCCATAGAGCACCGACCGACCGGACGTTGTTGGCCCGGGCTCCGATGATGTCGTGTTCGCGGTCGCCGATCATCCAGGTCGCTTCCGTCGACAACTCTTCCCGCTCCAGGATATGAGCAATCAACTCCCCCTTGTCCGAAAGAGTTCCGTCCATTTCGCTGCCGTAGACTCCGTGGAAGTACTTGCCGAGATCAAAGTGATCGAGAATGCGGTCGGTGTAGAGGCGGACCTTGCTGGTGGCGACGTAGAGGGAGACGCCCTGACCGCACAGAGTTTCGAGAAGATCGGGAATTCCGGCATAGACCTCGTTCTCGTAGAGACCCTGATCGGCGAAGCGTTCGCGGTAGATAGCAACGGCAGTGGAAATCTCTCTTTCGTCGTCGGTGTCGAGCAATCGTGCGAAGTTCCGTTGCAGCGGAGGACCGAGACACCACTTCAGTTCTTCTTCCGGCAACGCCTCCCGTCCAAGCCGCAGAAGCGCATGGTTCATCGAGGCCAGAATTCCCCTCTTCGAATCGGTCAGCGTGCCGTCGAGGTCAAACAGGATATTCATCTTTGTGGTTGCTTTGTGCCCTTGTCGTCCGCCGCGGCGGATGGTAAAAGATTCGCCACAAAGATATCCGCCGCGGCGGAAACACAGAGAATCACCAGAGGATTATTCCGTTCTGCGGAACCGCAGGGGCCAGAAGAAGCGTCCGAGGAGACCGCGGGGAAACCTCTCCATCCCGGCAAATCCGATCCGCTCCGGTCGCTCCCGATCCGCAGGCCAGTAGACCGTGCCGAAGAGCCAGTCCCAGACGCTCAGCACGATTCCGAAATTCTGTCCCCCCTTCCCGTGCATCTCCACATCGTGGTGCCAGATATGCATCTTCGGGGAATTCAGCACATAGCGGAACGGTCCCCAACTGATCGGCATGTTCGCATGATTCAGGTCCTGCACAAGCGTACCGATCACCGCGATCACCAGGATCACCGTTCCGTCCACACCGAAGATCGTCAGCGGCAGATAGCTGAGCGTTTTGTAGACGATCACCTCTCCCCAGTGGAACCGGAAGTTCCCGATCCAGTCCATCTCCTCGATACTGTGGTGAAGTTTGTGAAATTCCCAGAGCCACGGAACCCGGTGGAGCAGACGGTGGATGTTCCACTCCACAAAATCCTTCACAATAAAGAAAACGATGAACTGCAGCCAGAGAGGCCAGGCCGCTGCAAGGGCCAGAGATTCCGGAACGGGGAGTCCGGCATTGTAGAGGAAGGTGTTCAGAGCCTGAACGATCTCGCCGGTAACCAGCGCCAGCAGAAGTCCCAGAACATGTCCGTTGAAGGCAAGCCAGAACAGATCCTGCCAGATACCTTTGCGGAAGACCTGCTGTTCCTTCTTCCACGTCCAGATCCGCTCAAGAACAAAGACGAAGAGGGAGACGCCGATCAGCCAGAACCAGTAGTTGATGTAGATGGGCATGGTATGCTATTCCGGTATAATCCGTTTGTGATGCATGCTCTTCGGCAGAGCACGCCGTGTAGACGAATAACGACCGATCTTTCATATAGACTCTGCGAGCCTCCTGCCATGTGAAGTCGTACGGCTTCTCCTTGAACTCACGAAAAGCGGCTTCGCTTGCGAAATCGACGCAGACGTTCACACGACGGGCCGGAACCTCAAGCGACGGGAGATTACCGTCGATCCCGGCAGCGCCGCGAACCGGGAAAAAGCCCTCCCGGACGGACCATGATCGATACAAAGCCGGAGGTGTTCCGGACATCACGACATCTCCGATCCTTTTATCGTATCCGCATTCCGATAGGCCTGCGAGATGACGTTGAAATCGTAATTCCCCACCCCCTGGATCAGAAGGTAGTACGCAGGAAATGTTTCCGTATTGATAATCTGATGGATGGTGCCGCTCGCTATCTCGCACATCATCCCCGGCTTCAGGATCTCTGCATCCTTCCGACCG